>JAFTHT010000075.1 GCA_017457285.1 Oscillospiraceae bacterium
CAACTTTGGTCCTAATTCGCACCAAAATCTATGCACAATCCCATTCTACATTGTACGTTCATCGAACTTTTTCCTTATCGTAGATGATACCGGGAGATTGCCACGTCGCTTCGCTCCTCGCAATGACAGCTTGATCTTACTACGCTAAACAATCATTTCCCCTACAAAACTCAACAAAAGGAGCGATAATATGTATCTTACCCCTGAACAGCAGGCCATTCTGGATGGCGCCAAGGGCGAGACCATGTCCAAGGTTATGAAGACCCTGGTTATGTACGGCGAAACCTTTGGGGCGGACAAAATGGTGCCTGTGACCTCCGAATATAACCACCTGGTCACCTCCTTCGGCCTGAAAATGATGGGCCCGGTGTTCGACCTGATGCAAAAGCTCATCGATGCCGGGGCGGTGTCCGGCCAGAAATTCTCCGTGGATCCCCGGCCCGTGGACAAAAATGTCCCCGCCAATTTTCTGCAGAAGCTGATTTTTAATAAATTTATGTACTCCAAGCAGGATGACTACGAGCAGCAGCTGAACCAGCTCGGTCTGATGGATGCCGACGCGTTCTCCTGCGCCTGCTACCTGGACCAGATGGGCAACAAGCCGAAAAAGGGCGACGTGCTGAGCTGGGCGGAGTCCTCTGCGGTGGTCTATGCCAACTCCGTGCTGGGCGCCCGGTGCAACCGGAACTCCGGCATCATGGATATCATGGGCTCCATCGCCGGCTGCGTGCCCCATTTCGGCCTGCTGACCGACGAGGGCCGGAAGGCCAGCTGGATTATCAAGGTGGAATGCAAGCGCCGCCCCGAAGCCCAGCTGCTGGGCTCCGCCATCGGCATGAAGGTCATGGAGGATGTACCCTTTATCACCGGCATGGAAAAATGGCTGGGCACTGAGCTGAACGACGAAAACCGCGCCTACCTGAAGGATTTCGGTGCCGCCACCGCCTCCAACGGCGCAGTGGGCCTGTACCACATTGAAAATCTGACCCCCGAAGCCAAAGAGCTGGGCAAGACCCTGGTCAAGGCCGATGCCCAGGTCTACGTCATTGATGACGCGGAGCTGGAGCGGGTCCAGAAAAATTATCCCGTCATGTGGAAAAATCCCGATGCAACCCCCAAGCTCTGCTTCGTGGGCTGCCCCCACATGAGCATGGAGCAGCTGAAGAGCTGGACTGTGCGGGTGGAAGAGGGCCTGAAGGCCTCCGGCAACAAGAAGGTGCTGATTCCCACGGTCTTCACCACCGCTCCCGCGGTGAAAAAGGCCTTCGAGCAGACCGAATACGCCAAGCGGCTGGCAGCCACCGGCGTCATCCTCAGCTACATCTGTCCCCTGATGTACATGAACAACCCCCTCTGCGGCAAGATGAACGTCATCACCTCTTCCAACAAGCTGCGGACCTACACCACCGCCCGGTACTACACCGAGGAGCAGATCCTCGCCAAGATCACGAAGGGAGGCAATTGATATGAAGCAGTTCAAAGGACGTGTTGTTGCCCCCGGCGCCGTAACCGCTCCCGCCCTGGTGAGCCACGGCGGACTGAATACCCTGGCCTCCTTCCAGAAGGCCCTGCAGTTTGGCGACAAAAAGGCCACCTGCGGCGACCAGAATAACCCCGACCTCTACGGTCAGGAGATGCTGGGCAAGGCCCTGTGCCTGCCCCAGACCATCGGCTCCACCACCGGCGGCCTGGTGCTCTACTGCGCCTGCGCCATGGAGCGGCAGCCGGCCTGCATGCTGTTTTCCAAGCCCATCGATTCCCTGGCAGCGGCAGGCTCCATCCTGGCCTCCGTGTGGCTGGAGGGCATCCAGATGCCGGTCATCGACAGTCTGGGCGACGAATTTTTGGCTGCCGTCAAAACCGGCGACCAGATTCAGGTCAAGGATGACGGCACGGTAATCATCCTCTAAAATCCAAAGAGCAGAACTGCCCCGGCAGTTCTGCTCTTTGCGTTGATGAATTGGAAGTTATTATTTCGCTCACTAAGATCGTTCTGTCATTGGAAAATCCACTCATAATGATTGGAGAATATCCTGACATCTGGTAATCCGCAGCAGACGCATCAGCAGCTTTCCGAAATGAACTGCGGTATCCCCGGTACCTCGCATCAGGCCCCGCTTTTGGAAAAAGGGGTCGCTTCTGTCGCCGGAATCGGTCACCAGCTGCCGCAAATCTCCGGTAAAGACGGCATGGGGCTCCAAATAAGCCTCCAGCTCCTGCAACGAGCGGAAATCCCTGCCCAAAATCCGGGAGGTAAAGCCGAGGCAGGTGTAGCACCCCGGAATGTGCCACCGGCTGACCAGAGCGCTGAGAGAATCGTAGATCAGGGTAGGGTTCCCGGCTTTGGCGAACAGCGTTTCCAGCGCTTTTTCCTGCTGCTCGTCCAGTTCCAGCCGGAAAATCCGAACGGACAATTCTCCGGGAGTTGAGAGAATCCGCTCTGCCGATTCCCGGACATAGCCCCCCACCAGCGGAACGTCCTGCCGATACCGGGCGAAGGACACAAAGCTGTGAAAGGCCCCATCCAATGTCAGGGAAACATGGTTATAGTGGGCCCCGGTGTATTTGCGAATGACTTTGCCCATGCCGGTGTTGGTCCGGGACAGCATCAGATACAGTGCCATGAAATCCCCTCCTTTGTCTATATTTTACCCCATCCGCGCCGGTTAGTCAATGCCGATGAATTGACAACTCTTTCCGGGAGGGATATAATAAGAAAAAAGCTTGTTTATTTCTTGCCCACAAAGGAGGCCAATATGAAGAAAAATACACGTTTTTACCTGGCACTTGTCATTTTTAGCCTGGTGGGACAGGTGGCCTGGGTGGTGGAGAATATGTATTTCAACGTATTCATCTACCGGATGTTCAACGCCAGCGCCGAGGCCATTTCCGCCATGGTGGCGGCCAGCGCCGTTTCCGCCACGGCGACCACTCTGCTCATTGGTGCCCTGTCCGACAAGCTGGGCAAGCGGAAATTGTTCATCTGCGGCGGCTATATCCTCTGGGGCATCTCCATTTGGTGCTTTGCCCTGATTCGGATGGATGTGATTAATGCCCTGTTTCCGTCGGTGGTCAGTGCCGCATCGGTGGGTGTGACCCTTGTCATCATCCTGGACTGCGTGATGACCTTCTTCGGCTCCTCCGCCAACGACGCCTGCTTCAATGCATGGCTTACCGACGCCACCGATGAGACCAACCGGGGCCGGGTGGAGGGCATCAACGCCATGATGCCCCTGCTGGCGATTCTGGTGGTCTTTGGCGGCTTCATGGGCCTGGATCAGGGCAAGGCGGCAAGCTGGACGCTGATCTTTGGCATCATCGGCACGGTGGTGCTGCTTCTGGGCATTGCCGGATTCTTCTTAATTGACGAAAAACCGGTAAAAACCGAAGAAAACCAAAACTTTTTCGCCAACATTTTCTACGGCTTCCGCCCCAAGGTCATTGGGCAAAACCCCACGCTGTACCTGAGCCTGCTGGCCTTTGCGGTGTTCAATATCTCCATCCAAATTTTCATGCCCTATCTGATCCTCTATTATTCCGTGTCTTTGGAAATGGAGAACTATGTACTTATTATGGCCCCGGCGATTCTTTTGGCGGCCATCTTCACGGCACTTTACGGCAGGGTTTATGACGCCAGGGGCTTCAAAGCCGCCGTGATTCCGGCGGTGGGGCTGCTGATGATTGGATATGTGGTGCTGTATTTTTGCCGGGGGACGGCGATGGTATTCATCGGTTCCCTGCTGATGATGTGCGGGTATCTTGCCGGCATGGCGGTATTCGGGGCCATGATTCGGGACAACACCCCCGAAAACCGGGCTGGAATGTTCCAGGGCCTGCGGATCGTGGGCCAGGTGCTGATTCCCGGTGTCATCGGCCCGGCCATCGGTGCGGCGGTGCTGAAGAACGCCGAACAAATCCTCAACGGCGACGGCACCTACTCCTTCAAGCCCAATGAAAACATCTTCCTCGCCGCCTTCCTGGCCGCAGCAGCCCTATGGCTGGTGCTGGTTCCGGTTTTTAGAATCATTAAGAAGCGGAAATGATTCGCTTTGAGCGGTAAATGATTGTTTAGTGGCCTAAAACGGCGCACCCAGCTACAACAACCATGTCATTGCGAGGCCGCAGGCCGTGGCAATCTCCTGGTACAACTTTGGTCCTAATTCGCACCAAAATCTATGGATAATCCCATTCTAC
>JAFTHT010000064.1 GCA_017457285.1 Oscillospiraceae bacterium
TATCTCCGCGGAGCGGGTGGAAACGGACTCCGACAAATGGGAGAATACTGTGGAGAGTATCATTGGTGAAACTGATGTGATCCTCTATCCCCACGGCTCCGATATCCACACCTGGCGCAAATACACCTTTGAAAACGAGAAGTTCGCCGCCCTGTACGCTGACGGCTATCGCTATTTCTTCAACGTAGACGGCAACACCTATTGGAACCAGCTGGGCGAAAACTATTTCCGTGGCGGCCGTCGGAATCTGGACGGTTTCCGGATGTACCACAACCCAGAAAAACTGGAGGACCTGTTCGATGTGAACTCCGTTTTCGACCCTGCCCGCCCACTGCCCGTTCCCAGCAACGGCAGCGGAATGTAATTTCATAATTTTCATGCCGACCGACCGGTCGGCATGATTTTTTTGATTTTTGGGTATGATACCTTCAAAAAGGAGGTCATCCCATGGCAAAATTCAAACGCGGCAAGCACAGCTTTATTCTACAGGACAAACCGGTCATTACCCACTGGGCCAGCATCGCCGGGAAGAAAGAGGGGGCCGGCCCCCTGGGGCAATGCTTCGATGTGGTTTCCCAAGACAGCTATTTTGGCCAGCAAACCTGGGAGCAAGGCGAAAAAAAGCTCCAGCAAATGGCTCTGGAGACGCTGATTACAAAAGCAAGACTGCACAAATATGATATCGATGTGGTCTACTCCGGCGATTTGCTGAATCAATGCATCGGATCGTCCTTTAGTGTATGCAATCAAAACATCCCCCACCTGGGACTATATGGCGCCTGCTCGACCATGGCAGAAAGTCTGCTGTTGGCATCCATGACTGTTGCGGGTGGATTCGCCGATAAAGCTGTGGCGATGACCTCTTCCCATTTCGCATCCTCTGAACGGCAGTATCGTTTCCCCCTGGGCTACGGCGGACAACGAACCCCCACCGCTCAATGGACCGTCACCGGGTCCGGTGCCGCATTAGTCTGTGCCCAGGGAAAGGGGCCTAAAATTGAAAGCTGCACAATCGGAACCGTCCGAGAGCTGGGCATAAAGGATGCCAACAATATGGGAGCTGCCATGGCTCCGGCAGCATTGGACACCATCAAGGCCCACATGGAGGATCTGAACGCCCCCCCCGAGGACTTCGATTTGATTGTCACCGGAGATTTGGGGCAGGTTGGTAAGGAACTGCTCCTGGAGCTGGCCCGGCGGGAAGGACTGAATCTGGGCGGCAAGCTGACAGACTGCGGCACCATGGTTTTCGACAACACCCGCCAGGATGTCCATGCCGGTGGCTCTGGTTGCGGTTGCAGTGCCATCACCCTCTGCGGTCACCTGCTGAACAAGCTGAACACCGGGAAGCTGCAACGGATTTTGTTCTGCGGCACCGGTGCTTTGCTGTCCCCCACCTCCACCCAGCAGGGATTGCCAATCCCCGGTGTCTGCCACGCCGTTTCGATAATTTGCGGAGGAAACTGATATGGAATATTTGAAAGCATTCCTGATTGGCGGACTGCTCTGCCTGATTGGACAAATTTTGATTGACAAAACAAAGCTGACCCCAGCCCGTATCCTGGTCAGCTTTGTGTGTATCGGTGTCCTGCTGAGCGCCCTTGGACTGTATGAAAAGCTGGCAGAGTTTGCCCATGCGGGGGCCACCGTTCCCCTGACCGGCTTCGGGCACAACATCGCCAGGGGCGTCCGGGAGGCTATCGATGAGGATGGCTTCATCGGCATTTTCACCGGCGGGTTGAAAGCCTCCGCAGGCGGTATTACCGCCGCTGTAATTGCCGGTTTAATTGTCAGTTTGATTTTCAAGCCGAAGGATAGATCCTGAGAAAACGGGCAAGCTATCACCACGGCCCAGCCGTAGAAAAAGATTTCGGAGGAAACGACTATGAACGAGCAGAACAAGAACCAGAACCAGAACCAGAACAACCGCAACCAGAACCAGAACCAGAATCAGAATAGCAACCAGAACAAGAGCAATAACCAGAGCCAGAACAACCGCTAAACGCGAAGAAATCGGGCGTCACCACTCCGGTGACGCCCGAAAATATTCACAACGCTGTCATTGGAAATGGAAACGGATGGGGACCTCTAAAAACTGATTTTCGAGCGGGCGGTGGATATTTTGTCGCAAATTGAAGTCACGAAAACACCAGGAATACTGGATGTATTTCGGTGTTTTCGGGGCGAAAAGTTGCGGCAAAAGATACGCCGCTTCGCCGAA
>JAFTHT010000076.1 GCA_017457285.1 Oscillospiraceae bacterium
GGGAGCGAAGCGACCGTGGGAATCCGTTTTCTAAAAGTTGTGTTTTATCCAACAAACTCGTTGATTTCGGAATCTTTTTAAGAACGGATTGCCACGTCGGCCTACGGCCTCCTCGCAATGACATTGTTTTTCGACAGTCTGTATGTGGTCATCCTCTCCGGCAGGATGTTACTACAAGAGTTCCGCTCGCAGGTGTTAATTCAGGGAGCGGAAACGTTTCCGGCTTTATTGATACCCCGAGAGGCTGATGGGGGCATAACCATCCCGGCTAAATATCGCGCAATATCAAATCCCGTCATGACCGTCGGCTTGTCCGGCCGGCCAGATCGCCGTAGACCGGTGTTGCCAGGCCGAAGCCGCCGGATACGGTGAGGATTTGGCCGGTGGTGTAGGCGGCTTCGTCGCTGGCCAGATACACCACCGCGGCGGCGATCTCCTCCGGCAGTCCCATCCGTCCCAGGGGTATATGCCGCAGGAACAGACTGCGAAATTCCTCCGTCAGGTGCTGCGCCACCGCCTCGGTGGCGGTCATGCCGGGGAGGACGGCGTTGCACCGAATCTTATTTTTCGCCTCCTGGACGGCAATCAGCTTGGTCAGATAGTTGATGGCGGCTTTGCTGGTCCCATAGGCCACCTGAGAAATATCCGGCACGATTCCGCCCACCGAGGAAATGTTGATGATGCTGCCCCCATGGGTCGCCATACACCTGGCCGCCGCCTGGCTTGCCATAAAGACGCTTCGCAGGTTCAGATTGACGGTATCCAGAAACACCTGCGGGTCCGTATTGGCAAAATCCAAATCCTTTCCGGGGTTGGAGGTGCCGAAATTATTGACCAGCACGTCAATACGGCCCGCATCGGCTGCCACCGTCTCAACCATGGCGGCGAAGGTTTCCGGTTTTGTGGCATCGTTGTACACACAGGTTACGCCCTCCAGCGTATCCGCGATCTCCCGGGCCCGCTCCATATTCCGGGCCGCCATATAAACCGCCGCCCCTTCCTTCGCGCAGGCCTTCACGCAGGCCAGACCAATGCCCCGGGTAGAGGCGGTGACCAGAACCACTTTATCCTTTAACCGCATCATCATTCTCCTTTGTTACGAATTTTTGGCAGAAAAAGTACCGCTGCGATACCGGCGGCGACGCAAAGCAATTCCGCCACCGCCAGCAGGTGAACCGCCTGAACCGCCGCCTCCGCTTCCGTCGCCCCGGCTGCGATCCAGCCGGTGATTTGATTGGTAAACAGCGGCACGAACACCGCCACCCCGAAGGGCGCCGCCAGATCCCGGAACAGGCCGTAGGTGCCGGTGCCGGCCCCGGCCTCCTGCTGCGACAGGCCGGACAGCGCCACCTTCATAAAAATCGTGCCATTGCCCCCCAGGCCAAAGCCCAGAACGCCCAAAGAGGCCATCAAAAGCAGCACCGAGGTGGCGGCGGAAAACAGGAACAGGAGCCCGCAGCCGATGCCTGTGAGAATCAGCGAGCAGGCCAGCACATATTTCGGCTCAAACCGATCCGCCAACGGCCCCAAAACCACCGACCCCAGGGACATCCCCAAATACATCACCGAGATGGCATAACCCGAGATAACATGGTTTTCCGGCTGGGTATAGTTCACAAAGACGATGGTGTTGGTCATATTGGCCTGCATCAGTCCCTGGGTCAAAAACAGCGCCAGAACGCTGAGAATAAAGACGCTGCGTCCAATAAAACCACCAGGCAGAATGGGATGCACCGCTTTCCGCTCGGCGGCGACCAGGCCTGCCAGGCTCACCGCCGCAGCAATCAGGGCCAGGATAAATGCCCTGGATGTCCACCCGAAATTCTGCCCAAAAGCAGGAAGACACAGGGCCAGACTGAAGAAAACCAGCACCAGCACCGCTCCGAAACCATCGAAGTTTTGGAGCGGCTTTTTCTGCTGCTCCTGCTTTTGGGCGGTCACCAGACAGGCACCAAAAACGGCAGCACAAATGGCGACGCACACCCACAGCATCCCACGCCAGCCGTAATAAGAAACCATCAAACCGCCCAGGGTGGGGCCGAAAATAACGGCCGCGCTGGAAATCAGCATATACAAAGAAAAGCCCTGGGCGATTTTGTCCAGGGGAAACCGGGTCACGATATAAGCCATGATTACCGGCGCCATGGCGGCAGTTCCAACGCCCACGATAAACCGCGCCGCCAGCATAAACAACAGGGAATTTGCCAATGCTGACAGTACGGTTCCCAACGTAAAGACCCCAATGCCCAAAAGCAGCGTGGTTTTGTGGCCGATCACGTCGCCCAGCTTCCCCAAAACCGGAGCGCAGGCGGCGGTGGACATCGCCTGGGCCAGAGAGGTCCAGGTCGTGTTATTGTAGGCGATGCCCAAATCCTGCACAAAGGCCGGCCCAAGGACCGTCGAAAAACCGCCGACGATGCCGATCAGAAAGGCCCCCAATGCATAGGGAATAAAGCCCTTTTTATAACCCATGCTTCCACATCCTTTTACCGCCAGTATGCCCTGCTTTCCATGAATTATTTGTGGCATTGGGGACACACTTTCCCCAGAAGGAGGGAGTTTATGAAACAGAAATTCTATATCTGCAACCATTGCGGCAATATCATTGCCCTGATTCGTGACAAGGGCGTTCCGGTGTACTGCTGCGGCGAAAAGATGCAGGAAATCACCCCCGGCACCACGGAAGGCGCCGAAGAAAAGCATATCCCCGTGTATGATGTGGAGGGCAATACCGTCCATGTCACCGTCGGGTCCGTGGCGCATCCCATGACCCCGGAGCATTATATTGAATGGATCTGCCTGGAAACAGAGCATGGCATTCAGTACGCCCATCTGGAGCCGAAAGACGAGCCCCGGGCCAAGTTTTCCCTGTGCCAGGGGGATGAAGTCCGGGCCATCTGGGCCTTTTGCAATCAACACAGTCTTTGGAGGAATGAAACATGTCGATGATCAACAAGGAAATCGCGGATTTTCGCACCTATGCCTTCCATGAGAACGAATTTAAGTTCGTGTCCAGGGAGGATATCCTCGGTAAGTGGAGTGTCTTTTTCTTCTATCCGGCGGACTTCACCTTCGTCTGCCCCACGGAGCTGGAGGATCTGGCGGATCAGTATGAGCAGTTCAAGGCCATCGGCTGCGAGATCTACGCGGTGTCCACCGATACCCACTTCGTCCACAAGGCCTGGCACGATGCCTCCCAGCGGATTCAGAAAATCAACTACCCCATGCTGGCAGACCCGACCCATGCCATTTCCAGGGATTTTCAGGTGCTGATCGAATCCGACGGTCTTGCGGAGCGGGGCACCTTCATCATCAACCCCGAGGGAAAGATCGTGGGCTATGAGGTCACCGCCGGCAATGTGGGCCGAAACGCCGGGGAGCTGCTGCGGAAGGTCCAGGCCTGCCAGTTTGTCCACGCCCATGGCGACCAGGTCTGCCCCGCCAACTGGAAACCCGGTGCCGAAACCCTGAAGCCCAGCCTGGATCTGGTGGGACAGCTGTAAGGCATCTCCAAAAGCATCTTTTGTGCATCAATGATTGGTTACCAACGTATTTCGTAGGGCGGGGATATCATCCCCGCCGCAGCCTGTCGGAAAAGCTGTTGCATAAAATGATTGTTTAGCGGCCTGGCTATGCACCAGCACCTTGGCCCCCTCATTTATGAGGGGGCTGGCACGGCGCAAGCCGTGACTGGGGGAGCATGCGGTAGAAGGTTATGATTTTGTGTACGTTTTCGGCGAATTCGTAAC
>JAFTHT010000077.1 GCA_017457285.1 Oscillospiraceae bacterium
ACCAAAATCTATGGATAATCCCATTCTACATTGTACGTTCATCGAACTTTTTCCTTATCGTAGATGATACCGGGAGATTGCCACGTCGCTTCGCTCCTCGCAATGACAGCTTGATCTTAGTGCGCTAAACAATCATTTACCGCAGGTGGTGCAATTGGCGAAAATATACTGGACTTCCGACCCGGTTGGGGATATAATGCAGTCAGAATCCTGATTCAATCATACTTCACAAGAGGCGAAAAGTCACCCTTTTCTTGAAAAACCCACTCTCCCGGCGGTAGAATGCCACTCTACCACCGGTAGAATCGTGATTTTGCACAGTTTTGGAGGTCGTTTTTATGGCAAAAAGTCAAGACCGTTTGGCGTCCGGCCGGATGGCGGGGCTGGTGGGCATCATTTCCAACGTGGCCCTGTTCGCCGCCAAGCTCACCGTGGGCAGCCTGTCCGGCTCCGTGTCCATCACCGCCGATGCCATGAACAATTTGTCCGATGCCTCCAGCTCCGTGGTGACGCTGCTGGGCTTCAAGCTGGCGGAAAAGCCCGCCGACGAGGACCACCCCTACGGCCACGCCCGGTTCGAGTACCTGTCCGGCCTGGCGGTGGCGGTGCTGATTCTGTTTATTGGTTTCGAGTTAGCAAAATCATCAGTCGTGAAAATCATCCATCCCACCGCCGTGAAGTTCACCTGGCTCACCGCCGGGGTGCTGGTGGGCTCCATGGCCGTGAAGCTGTGGCTGTCCATTTTCAACCGCCGTCTGGGTAAAAAAATCGGCTCCGACACCCTCCTGGCCACCGCCGCCGACAGCCGCAACGATGTCATCGCCACCGGGGCGGTGCTGCTCAGCGGCAGCATCCAGGCCCTGACCGGGGCCAACATCGATGGGCTCATGGGCCTGGGGGTTGCCCTGTTTATATTGTATAGCGGCGTGGGGCTGGCCCGGGACACCGTCAGCCCCCTGCTGGGTGAGGCCGCCGGGCCGGAGCTGCGGGAGCAGATTCTGGATCAGATCCGCTTCGCCCCCCAGGTGCTGGGCTACCACGACCTGATGGTCCACGACTACGGCCCCGGCCGCCGGTTCGCCAGCATCCATGTGGAAATGGACTGCCGGGCCGACCCCCTGCTGTGCCACGAGATCATCGACAATCTGGAGCGGGAGTGCTACGAGAGCCACGGCATCCACCTGGTGATCCACTACGACCCGGTGATCACCGACGACCCGGAGCTGACGGCGGCGAAGCAGATGGTTCTGGCCCACCTGGACACCATCGACAGCCGTCTGACGGTTCACGATTTCCGCATGGTCCGCTCTCCGGGGCATACGAACCTGATTTTCGACATCGCCCTGCCGGCAGATTTGACGGGCAAGGAAAAAGAAATCAAAAAAAGACTGGATCAGAAGCTGAACCAGTCCGGAAATACCACCTATTACACCGTCATCACCTTCGACCCGGAGGCGTTTAACAGGTGAATAGAGATATTCTGTCATTGCGAGCCGTGGGCTTAAGTGGTGTGGCAATCGTCCCTACGAATCGGAAGGGATTGCCGCGTCGCACGGCTTCCTCGCAATGACAGGCTTATCGATAATTGGGTTACGCTTTCAATTTGGTATGGGCGGTTAACATAATACAAGCCCAGCCAAAAAGACCGATGACCCAATACTGCCCGCAGACCATGGGGCTGGATACCACCACCAGGATATAGTAGAGGATGGTGCCCAGCAAATCCGGTATCAGAACCGACAGGCCGTTGAGCAGAATCAGCACCACCGTGGCGCAGAGGGAGCCAAAGGAAATCCAGCGGACGAGCCGGATGGTCGCCAAATCCGACCGGTTATCCGCCCACTCCAGCAGGCAGAATCCCGGCACAAAAAAGCCGATGCTCAAAGTGATGAACAGGAATTTCCAAAATCCCTGGGGCTGGGGAATCATGCCCAAAATGGCGCAAATAATAAAGAAAGAATACCAAATCAGCCATAAACCACGTTTTGTCATAGAAAAAACTCCTGAATGGATAGTGCGGTAAATGATTGTTTAGCGCACCAACGCGCCTCTTGCCCCCCTCATTTATGAGGGGGGTGCCCCGAAGGGGCGGGGGGAGTATACAATTCACAATATTTCGGACTCCCCCCGACCTTCGCTTCGCTCGGCCACCCCCCTCATAAATGAGGGGGGCAAGAGGTTCTTCCTACTCTAAACAATCATTTACTTTCCCTCATTCTACCCCACTGCCCCGGAAATAGCAAGGGAAAAAATGCTTTACAGCCGGGAATATGTTTGATATAATAGGAGAAGATATGACGAAAGGGGGCTTTATGCCCATGAAATGCCCATTTTGCGGAGATCAGGACAGCAAGGTGGTGGACTCCCGCCATAGCGAGGAGGGCCTGAGCATCCGCCGCCGCCGGGAATGCCTGCGGTGCCAGCGGCGCTTCACCACTTATGAAATCGTGGAGAGCCTGCCCATCATCGTGGTAAAGCGGGACGGCTCCCGCCAGAGCTTCGACCGGAACAAGGTCCTCAATTCCATGATCCGGGCCTTCGACAAGCGGAAGGTGGACGTGAAGGACCTGGACCGGATCACCACCGAGATCGAGCAGACCATCCAAAACACCCTGGAGCGGGAGATCAGCACCGACAAAATCGGCGAAATGGTCATGGAGCGGCTGAAGCCCCTGGACGAGGTGGCCTACATCCGCTTTGCCTCCATCTACCACCGGTTCCAGGATGCCAGCAGCTTCATGCGGGAAATCAGCAAATTTTTGGGGAAAAAGTAAGCAGCCCCTGTCATTGTTATGAAAATGTCCCCTACAAAGAGAGTTCTGTCGGGTAAGGAGGTAAACCAATGGAAGAATTGGATTTTAGCAGCTATTTGCCGGATTTACCGGGGCTTTTGGCTGAAATTTCTCAGTTTTTGCGGATTCTGGTGATGGTGGGCCCCCTGGCGATTTTGGGGCTGGGGCTGTACTATTTCCTGGCCGCCCCCAAGGAGGCCAACCACAGCGTGGGCTACCGCTTCCGCTATGGCATGGCCAAGGCCCGGTCCTGGCAGTTTATGCAGCGGGTTGCGGGCATTGGCTTTTCTCTGCTGGGGCTGACTCTGACCATCATTATGGCCATCCAGTGCGCCCAAATCAAGTCCCTGGCCCCCATGCAGATGGCGCTGGCGGCCGGAAAGCTGATTCTGTGGCAGATTGCCGCGGTCATTGGGGCGATTATTCTGATTGATTTCCTGGTCATCATCGTTTTCGACAGCGAGGGCAACCGCCGCAGCGATTTCCGGGGAATGAAACTCTAAAAAAACCACCGCCGCCCAACCAGGCGGCGGTTTGCTGATAAATGCTTGTTTAGCGGCCTGGCTATGCACCAGCACCTTGGCCCCCTCATTTATGAGGGGGCTGGCACGGCGCAAGCCGTGACTGGGGGAGCATGCGTTAGAATGTTATGATTTTGTGTACGTTTTCGGCGAATTCGTAACATCTTACGGACTCCCCCCG
>JAFTHT010000002.1 GCA_017457285.1 Oscillospiraceae bacterium
AGCGCAGAATGGGATTGTCCGTAGATTTTGGTTCAAATGATTACCTGCATTGTACCAGGAGATTGCCACGGCCTTCGGCCTCGCAATGACATGGTTGTTTTAGCTGGGTGCGCCGTTTTAGGCCGCTAAACAATCATTTACCTTAGAAAAATCAAGGAGACCGTTATGATTTTTTGTGTTGAAGATGACGACAGCATTCGGGAGCTGGTGGTGTATACCCTCCGGGCTTCCGGGTTTGATGCGGAGGGATTTGGCGATGGAGCTTCGATGCTGGAGGCGATGCAGAACCATTTGCCCCGGCTCATCATTCTGGATATCATGCTGCCCGGCACCGATGGTCTGGCGCTGCTGAAGCAGCTGCGCGCTGCACCGGCTACGGCTCAAATCCCCATTATTATGGCCACCGCTAAGGGCACCGAGTTCGACAAGGTTCAGGGGCTGGATGCGGGCGCCGACGACTATCTTGTCAAGCCCTTTGGGATGATGGAGATGGTTTCCCGCATCCGGGCGGTTTTGAGGCGGCTTTCTCCGGCTAAGGCGGAGCTGACCATGGGCAGCCTGTCCCTGAATCCCGTGGAGCATACCCTTCGGGTGGAGGGGCTGCGGGTGGAGCTGACATTAAAGGAATATGACCTGCTGAAGCTGTTTTTGGAGCATCCGGGGCAGGTTTTCTCCAGAGATCAGCTTTTGGAGCGAATCTGGGGCATGGATTTTCAGGGTGAGACCCGGACGGTGGATGTCCACATTGGCACCCTGCGGACCAAGCTGGGTGCCCCGGGGAGCTATATCCGCACCGTTCGGGGCGTGGGCTACCGGATGGAGATGGACCCATGACAAAACGAATTTTCCGCGCCATCTTTCTGGTGGCCCTGGCGGTGTTTTTGGCATCCCTGAGCCTGATTATGGGCGTGCTGTACTCCTACTACACCCAGATTCAGCGGCAGCAGTTGAAAAGCCAGACCCTGCTGGCGGCCCAGGCCGCAGCCCATGAGGGTATGCAGTATTTTTCCGGGTTGGACATCCCCAACTGCCGAATCACCTGGATCGATGCCGACGGCACGGTGCTTTACGACAATCGCTCCGAATCCGCCGTGATGGAAAACCATCTGGAGCGGGAGGAAATTCGGGAGGCCCTGGAGTCCGGCTATGGCGAAAGCGCCCGAACCTCCACCACTCTGACGGAAAGCGCTTTCTACAGCGCCAAACGGCTCCCCGACGGCACGGTGCTGCGGCTGTCCATGGCCCAAAATTCCATGCTGAATCTGCTGCTGGGTATTGCGCAGCCAATTTGCGTGGTCATCGCCGTGGCCCTGGTGCTGTCTGCCCTGCTGGCCTCCCGGGTGTCCCGGGCGGTGGTGGAGCCCCTGAACAAGCTGGATTTGGATGCCCCGGCCCCCAACAGCAGCTACCCGGAGCTGGAGCCTCTGCTGCACCGACTGGAGGTCCAGCAACGGCAGCTTCGGACTCAGGCCGGAGATCTGTTGCGAAAGCAGAACGAATTTAACGCCGTTACCGCCAGCATGAGTGAGGGACTGGTTCTGCTGAACAGCAGCTGCCAGATCGTCACCCTGAACCCGGCCGCCCGGAAAATCCTTGGCATCAGTCGCCGGAGTATTGGCACCGATATTCTGACCTACAACAAAGAGCTGGGCTTTCAGCCGCTGCTGCTGCAGGCCCTGGACGGCCACCGGGCGGAGGCCATGGTTTCCCTGCCCGGGGGCGAATATCAGGTGGATGCCAGCCCCGTAGAGCATGAGGGGGTTATCACCGGCGTGGCACTGCTGCTGTTCGATGTGACGGAAAAGCTCCGCTCCGAGCAGCTGCGGCGGGAATTTACCGCCAACGTGTCCCACGAGCTGAAAACGCCCCTGCAATCCATCAGCGGCTACGCAGAGCTGATGGCGGGCGGGCTGGTAAGGCCCGAGGATGTGGTGCCCTTCGCCGAGAAAATTCAAACGGAAGCCCAGCGGATGATTCGGCTGGTGGCGGATATCCTCCGGTTATCCCAACTGGACGAGGGTGTTGGCGACATGGCCTTCGAGCCGGTGGATCTGTACGCAAAAGCCGCCGAGGCCATTCGCTCCCTGTCCATTCCGGAGGGGATCACCGTATCCCTGGAAGGCGAAACACTATGGCTGCAAAGCATTCCGGACCTGCTCAGCGGAATTTTGACCAACCTGTGCAGCAACGCCATCAAATACAACCGCCCCGGTGGGTCTGTGACTATCCGGGTGGGGCGGAAGGATGGGAGCCCCTTCCTTTGTGTGGAGGACACCGGCATTGGCATTCCCAAAAGCCACCAAAGCCGCATTTTCGAGCGGTTCTACCGGGTGGACAAAAGCCGCTCCAAGGCGGTAGGTGGCACCGGATTGGGTCTTTCCATCGTCAAGCACGCAGTGCAAATATTGGATGGGAGCGTCGAACTCATCAGCGAACCGGGTCAGGGCACCTGCGTTACCGTTATCTTCAAGAAAACATCAGATATATACGCCGGTAAATGATACCCTCTGCGTAGGGCGTGGATAAATCCACGCCCTACGCAATGATATTATTTTTGGGCAGACATTCAGAACTTTACATGGATTTTACAATCCGCCGATAATGGATTTGACTTTTCTTTGATATATTGATCCTGTCAAAAAACAAAGAAAGGTGATCTCATTATGGAATTTTGGGATATACTTACCATGATCGGCGGCCTGTGCCTGTTTCTGTTCGGTATGAGCGTCATGGGCGATGCTCTGGAGCGCCGGGCGGGCAGCAGTCTGCGGACTTTACTGAGCAGGCTGACCTCCAACCGGATGCTGGGCTTCCTGACCGGTCTGGCCGTCACTGCCGTTATCCAGTCCTCCTCCGCTACCACCGTTATGGTGGTCGGCTTCGTCAACTCCGGGCTGCTGACCCTGAGACAGGCCATTGGCGTTATCATGGGTGCCAACGTTGGCACCACCGTCACCGCCTGGATTCTGAGCCTGGGCGGCATCGAGGGCGATACCTTCCTGCTGCAAATGCTCAAGCCCACCAACTTTACTCCCATTCTGGCCCTCGTCGGCATCATCCTCTATATGTTCATGAAGGACAGCAAGAAGAAGGATACCGGCATGATTTTTCTGGGCTTCGCCGTGCTGATGTTCGGCATGGACACCATGTCCGGGGCGGTAAAGGGCCTGAAGGACGAGATTTGGTTCCAGGCTCTGTTCCTGCTGTTCAAAAACCCCATCCTGGGCGTGGTAGCCGGTGCGGTGCTGACTGCCATCATTCAGTCCTCCTCCGCCTCCGTGGGCATTTTGCAGGCCCTGTCCGCCACCGGTCAGGTCAGCTATGCCGCTACCATCCCCATCATCATGGGCCAGAACATCGGCACCTGCATCACCGCCATTCTCTCCAGCTTCGGCACCAACAAGAATGCCAAGCGGGCGGCCTTTGTGCATCTGCTGTTCAACATCATCGGCACCACCATCTGTCTGATTCTGTTCGTGCTGGCTGATTGGCTGTTCTCCCCCGCCATTCTGGGCGAGAGCGCCACCTATCTGGGCATTTCCATCTGCCATACCGCCTTCAACATCATCTGCACCGCCATCCTGCTGCCCTCCGGCAGTCTGCTTGAGAAGCTGGTTTGCAAGCTGGTGCCCGATGCCAAAGAGGCTGAGACCGTGGTGGAGCTGGACGAGCGTCTGCTGGCCACGCCCCCCATCGCTCTGGAGCGCTGCCGCAGCCTGACCGCCGAGATGGCCCAGGATGTGGCCGTGACCCTGAAAAAGGGCATCGCCTCCCTGAGCAGCCTGAACGACGAACTGGCAGCGCAGATCCGCAAGGGCGAGGATCAGGCCGACCACTACGAGGACATCCTGGGCACCTACCTGGTCAAGCTCAGCGCCCTGCAGATCAGCACCGACGACAGCGCCGAGGCCGCCATGCTGCTGAAGGCCATCGGCGACCTGGAGCGGATTTCCGACCACAGCGTGAACCTGCTGGAGGCCGCCGAGGAGCTGAAGCAGAAGGATCTGCGCTTCTCCGACGCCGCCCAGAAGGAGCTGGATGTGCTGATGGCCGCCGTGTCCGAGGTTTTGGACCTGTCCATTGCCGCATTCCTGCATAACGACTGGCGTCTGGCCCAGAAGGTGGAGCCCCTGGAGGATGTCATCGATGATCTGAAGGATCAGATGCGGGCCCGGCATATTCTGCGGCTCCAGCAGGGCAGCTGCAGCATTGAGATTGGCTTCGTCTGGACAGATCTGCTAACCAGTCTGGCCCGGACCTCCGACCACTGCTCCAACATTGCCGCAGGTCTGATCGACCTCCACGGCCACCACCTGAACACCCACCAGACCATCCGTTCCGCCCGAACCGGCAGCACCGAGTTCCAGACCCTGTACCAGGACTACTCCCGCCAGTTCCGGCTGAGCTGACCCATCGATTTCTCCCAAAAAGCACATCGCAAGACTGCGGTGTGCTTTTTAATTTTCTACAAAAGTGCTTTACAAAAAGCAAAGGCTATGGTATAATCTGCATAGAACGACACCCTAGTGTCGAAAAATTTTTTATGATTGGAAGGAGAAAACATGAAAAAGCGCATCTTTGCTATGCTGATGGCTCTGATCATGGTCGCCACTCTGATCGGCGGCGCGATTCCCGCTCTGGCCGACAACGACCTGATTACCGTCAGACTGCACTACCATCGTGAAGATGGTGAGTACGAGGGCTGGAACATGTGGTTCTGGGATGAGGATTCCATTACCACTCTGGAGTCCCCCTACTACTTCGAGGAGACCGATGAGAATGGTGGCGTAGTCGCTACTATCCAGGTCAAGCCCGGCACCACCAGAATCGGTTACATCGTTCGTACCGATGACTGGAAGAAGGACGTCGAGCACGACCAGTACATCAACATCACTGGCGTTCTGGCCGGTACCGTTGACTTCTATGTTGAGTCCGGTGTCCCCACCCAACCCGACAAAGCTTCCATCCCCACCATCGACAAGCTGATCGAGAACGGCAATCTGGTTCTGGGTGACGACGTTAAGACCGGTGTCGTGATCACCGCTAACGCCTACAAGACCACCAACCGTAACGGTCACCCCGAAATCACCCTGCAGCTGTCCAGCAGACTGCCCGATGATTATGTGGTCGATACCAACACCTTCACCGTTTCCAACTCTGATGGTGTTATCCCCCTGGCCGAAGAGACCGACACTGTCAAGCCCGTCCGTGTTGCTGGCCAGTATGTCTACCTGGTCCTGTCCGAGCAGCTGAACCTGGCCCGGAACTACAACATCACCTTCGAGGGCCGCGACTATGCCGTGACCATGCCCGACTACTACTCCCACGAGGAGTTCGAGGGCCTGTACACCTACACCGGTGACGATCTGGGTGCTACCTACAGCCCCGAGAAGACCGACTTCCGTGTTTGGGCTCCCACCGCTGTTGCTGTCTCCGTCCGTCTGTACGCCGACGGTGACAAGTCCGTCCAGATGATTCCCGACGACGAGATTCCCATGGAGAAGGCCGAGAACGGCACCTGGGTCGCCTCCGTCGAGGGTGACCTGAATGGCACCTACTACACCTACCTGGTTGACCTGGACACCACCGTCAACGAGGCTTGCGATCCCTACGCCCGTACCACCGGTATCAACGGTGAGCGCGCCATGGTCATCGACCTGGATTCCACCAATCCCGAGGGCTGGGCTGAGGATACCAACCCCCACGCCGGCGAGAACTTCACCGACGCTGTTATCTACGAGCTGCACGTTCGTGACCTGTCCTCCGACGCCAGCTCCGGCATCCAGAACGCCGGCAAGTTCCTGGGCCTGATTGAAGCCGGCACCAAGACCCCCGGCGGTGTTTCCACCGGTCTGGATCACATGGTTGACCTGGGCATCACCCACGTCCACCTGCTGCCCTCCTACGACTACGGCTCCGTGGATGAGACCAAGATGGACGATCCCGATGCCAAGAAGTTCAACTGGGGCTACGATCCTCAGAACTACAACGTTCCCGAGGGTTCCTACTCCACCGATCCCTACCACGGCGAAGTCCGTGTGAAGGAATTCAAGCAGATGGTTAAGGGCCTGCATAACGCCGGCATCTCCGTTGTTATGGACGTCGTTTACAACCACGTTTACGATGCAAACCGCTTCTGCTTCAACAAGATTGTCCCCGGCTACTTCACCCGTCCCGGCGCCAACGGCTCCGGCTGCGGCAACGACGTTGCTTCCGAGCGCGCCATGGTCAGCAAGTACATTGTTGACTCCGTTTACTACTGGGCTACCGAGTACCATGTCGACGGCTTCCGTTTCGACCTGGCTGGCCTGATTGACACCGACACCATCAACACCCTGATGACCAAGGTTAAGGAAGTCCGTCCCGACGTCGTGTTCTACGGCGAAGGCTGGGCTGCCGGCTCCACCAAGCTGACCAAGAACGGTTACGAGCTGACCGTCATGGCCAACGCTGCCAAGGTTCCCGGCTTTGCCTTCTTCAGCGACACCATCCGTAACGAAGTTAAGGGTGGCACCTACGGCGGCGTCAACCCCGGCTTCATCTCCGGCGGCAGCTACAACACCGCTACCCTGCTGGCTTGCTTCAAGGGTATGCCCAGCTGGTGCCCCACTCCTTCCCAGTCCATCAACTACATCTCCGCTCACGATAACAACACCCTGTTTGACCACATCACCCTGGTCACTTCCAACGTTTCTGTGGCTGACCGCATCAAGATGAACAATCTGGGTGCTGCCTTCTACATGACCTCTCAGGGTATCCCCTTCTTCCAGGCCGGCGAAGAAATGCTGCGTTCCAAGCCCGACGCTTCCAAGCCCGACGGCTTCAACGAGAACAGCTACAACGCCAGCGATGAGATTAACTCCCTGAAGTGGAGCGATCTGGAGAAGGACGAGTACCAGGCTACCTACCAGTACTACAAGGGCCTGATTGCCTTCCGTAAGGCTCATCCCGCCCTGCGTCTGACCGACTCCGTCGTCGTCAGCGAGAGCATCTTCGCTCTGTCCAACCTGCCCGCCAACATGGTCGGCTACCAGGTCGAGGCTGAGAACGAGAACATCATCGCCATCTTCAACGCCGCCAAGTCTGCAGGCACCGTGACCCTGCCCGCCGGTGATTGGGATGTCTACGTCAACGGCACCGCCGCCGGCACCACCGTTCTGGAGTCCGTGTCCGGTTCTGTTTCCGTGGATGCTCTGAGCGCCATGATTCTGGTCGCTGCCGAGGGCGATCCCATCGATCCTCCTCCCACCGACCCCACCGATCCCAGCACTGAGCCCACCGATTCCAGCTCCGAGATCACTGAGCCCAGCTCCGAGCCCGAGGCTTCCGAGCCCCAGGCTTCCGAGCCCCAGGCTTCCGAGCCCGTGGCTTCTGAGCCCGTGGCTTCTGAGCCCGAGGCTCCCAGCTCCGAGGCTAATGAGCCCAGCTCCGAGCCCGAGGCTCCCAGCACCGAAGCTCCCGCTCCCAGCACCGAGGCTACCCAGCCCGCTGACAAGGCTGAGGAGAAGGACGGCGGTAGCAACATCTGGCTGTTTGTCGCCATCGGCGCCGTTGCCGTTGTCGCCATCGCCGCTGTTGTGATTGTCATGGGCAAGAAGAAGTCCTAATCCCTTCCCCATAATCCCCAGGCGTGCCGCTTATGCGGCACGCCTTTTTATGGTTTTGGGGCGTTTGTGTAAAATTCATAACCAAAGAGTCCGGACTTTTTTTGATTTCGTAACGATTCCCTCTTGATTTTTTCGGAATGTTTCGTCATAATAGTATAGGTGAAAATGTGGGCTTCCACGTCACCCATGATGGCGCTGCGCCATCGTGAATCCATCCGACTGCTTTCCCCTGGAACAGTGGCCGGAGAAATGAGGTTAATCATGGAAAGAAAAATCGGAACCACTTCCCGGGGCATCCGGTGCCCCATCATCCGCGAAGGTGACGACCTGACCAAGATCGTCGTCGATAGCGTGCTGGAAGCCGCCGAAAGCGAGAACATCCAGCTCAACGACCGGGATGTGGTCGCTATGACCGAGTCCATCGTTGCCCGGGCTCAGGGTAACTATGCCTCCGTTTCCGCCATTGCCGAGGATGTTAAAAATAAGCTGGGCGGCGAAACCGTCGGTGTCATCTTCCCCATCCTGTCCCGGAACCGCTTCGCCATCTGCCTGCGGGGCATCGCCATGGGCGCCAAGAAAATCGTGCTGATGCTCAGCTACCCCTCCGACGAGGTGGGCAACGAGTTGGTATCCTTCGACCAGCTGGATGCCGCCAAGGTCAACCCCTACTCCGATGTGCTGAGCCTGGAAAAGTACCGGGAGCTGTTCGGTGCCAACCCCCACCCCTTCACCGGCGTGGACTATGTCCAGTACTACGGCGACCTGGTGCGGGAGTGCGGCGCAGAGTGCGAGATCATCTTCGCCAACGACCCCCGGGCCATCCTGCCCTACACCAAGACTGTGCTGAACTGTGACATTCATACCCGCGCCCGGACCAAGCGGCTGCTGCTGGCCGCCGGTGCCGAGAAGGTCTGCGGCCTGGACGATATCCTGACCAGCTCCGTCAATGGCGAGGGCTACAACGAAGCCTACGGCCTGCTGGGCTCCAATAAATCCACCGAGGACAAGGTCAAGCTGTTCCCCCGGGATTGCAACGACCTGGTCATGGCCATTCAGCAGAGCTTCCTGGAAAAGACCGGCAAGCACATCGAAGTCATGGTCTATGGCGACGGCGCTTTCAAGGACCCCGCCGGCAAGATCTGGGAGCTGGCTGACCCCGTGGTATCCCCCGCCTACACCCCCGGCCTGGAGGGTACGCCCAATGAGCTGAAGCTGAAGTACCTGGCGGACAACGATTTCGCCAACCTCTCCGGTGCTGAGCTGAAGGCCGCTATCGAGGGCGCCATCCGGGAGAAGGAGGGCAATCTGGTGGGCAACATGGCCTCCCAGGGCACCACCCCCCGCCGGCTGACCGACCTGATCGGCTCCCTGTGCGACCTGACCTCCGGCTCCGGCGACAAGGGCACCCCCGTCATCCTGGTTCAGGGCTATTTCGACAACTATACCAACTGATTCTACCGGCTCCCAGGGATGATTCCTGGGAGCCGTAAGCAAGCCTATATAGGGGCTTTTTTATGGTCGCATGGACGACATTGCCCTCGCAAGAGGGATTTCCAAAAACCATCTTTTCCAGTTGACAACCGGCCGTTTTTCGTGGTATAATAACTTGAGGGTCGAAAGGCCCTCCCGACTACAAAAAGGAGAACACGACCATGGAACGAAACAAGTTTAAGATCCACGCAACCGCTTGTGACCCCACCTTTAGTGCCAGTGTTTCTAATTTTCTGGAAAAGGTCGGCATTGGTGTTTCCAATTTTGAATACGCTGTTTTTCCCGGCTTTTGTGATGTGCATGTGCATTTCAGAGAGCCGGGATTTTCATATAAAGAGACCGTGGCCACCGGCTGTGCCAGCGCTGCCCGGGGCGGTTATACCGCGGTCTGCACCATGCCCAACCTGAATCCCACCCCCGATTCCCTGGAGCATCTGAACCTCCAGCGGTCCATCATCGAACAGGATGCCTGCATCCACGTCTACCCCTACGGCACCATCACCGTGGGCGAGGCCGGGGAGAAAATGGCGGAGCTGGAGGCCATGGCCCCCTACGTCTGCGGCTTCTCCGACGATGGCCGGGGCGTGCAGAACGATGAGATGATGCGCGCCGCCATGGAACGGGCCAAAAAACTGGGTAAAATGATTGTAGCCCACTGCGAAGTCAACGAACTGCTCCGGGGCGGCTACATTCACGACGGCACCTACGCCAAGGCCCACGGCCACCGGGGCATCTGCTCCGAAAGCGAATGGGCCCAAATCGCCCGGGACCTGGAGCTGGTGAAGGAAATCGGCTGCGCCTACCACGTCTGCCACATTTCCACCAAGGAAAGTGTGGACATCATCCGCAAAGCCAAGGCCGAGGGTGTGGATGTGACCTGCGAAACCGGCCCCCACTACCTGATTTTGGACGACAGCGACCTGCAAGAGGACGGCCGCTTCAAGATGAATCCCCCGCTGCGCAGCCGCGAGGATCGGCTGGCCCTGATTGAGGGCATTGTGGACGGCACCATCGACATGATTGCCACGGACCATGCCCCCCATTCCGCTGAGGAAAAGAGCCGCGGCCTGGAAAAGAGCGCTTTCGGCGTGGTTGGCTTGGAAACGGCCTTCGCCGCCATGTATACCCATCTTGTGAAGCCCGGCATCATCACCATGGAGCGACTGGTGGAGCTTCTGGTGGACAACCCCCGCAAGCGCTTCGGTCTGCCCCTGGGGCTGGACTTCAGCCTGTGGGATCTGAACCAAAGCTACACTGTAGACCCCGCCGAGTTCCAGTCCATGGGAAAGGCCACCCCCTTCACCGGCATGGAGCTTTACGGCCGCTGCCTGCTGACCGTCTGCGACGGCAACATCGTCTGGCAGGAAAACGCATAAAAATTGCATGTCATTCCGAGGAGCCAAAGGCGACGTGGGAATCCCCTGCTATCATTGAAAATGTCGAAAACTTAGGAGATTGCCACGCCAGTCTGCGGACTGGTTCGCAATGACACGCGTTCTTTTATATATTCAACGGAGGTAATCAAAATGGCAAAGCGTACAGATTTGAAAAAGATTATGATCATCGGCTCCGGCCCCATCGTCATCGGCCAGGCCGCCGAGTTTGACTATGCCGGCACCCAGGCCTGCCTGGCTCTGAAGGAGGAAGGCTACGAAGTAGTGCTGGTCAATTCCAACCCCGCCACCATCATGACCGATACCACCATCGCCGACAAGGTCTACATGGAGCCCCTGACCCTGGAATATGTGGCGAAAATCATCCGCTATGAGCGGCCCGACGCCATCGTCCCCGGCATCGGCGGCCAGACTGGCCTGAACCTGGCCATGCAGCTGGAGAAGAAGGGCATCCTGGCCGAGTGCGGTGTCAAGCTGCTGGGCACCTCCAGCGAATCCATCGAGCGAGCCGAGGACCGGGAGTTGTTCAAGGAACTGTGCCAGTCCATCGGCGAGCCCGTCATCCCCTCCGAAATCACCTACTCCATCGAGGAAGCCAAGGAGGCCGCCAAGCGGATCGGCTACCCCGTGGTTCTGCGCCCCGCCTTCACCCTGGGCGGCACCGGCGGCGGCTTCGCCTACGACGAGGCGGAGCTGATTGAGGTGGGCCTGAACGCCTTCAAGCTCTCCCCTGTCCATCAGGTGCTGGTTGAAAAGTCCGTCAAGGGCTACAAGGAGATTGAGTTCGAAGTCATGCGGGACGGCGAGGATCACGCCATCACCATCTGCGGCATGGAGAACATCGACCCCGTGGGCGTCCACACCGGCGACTCCGTGGTGGTGGCCCCCATCATGACCCTGAACGACCACGACCTGAAAATGCTGAACGACTCCGCCATCAAGCTCATCAAGGAGCTGAAAATCGAGGGCGGCTGCAACGTCCAGTTCGCGCTGAACCCCCATTCCTCCGAATACTACCTGATTGAGGTCAATCCCCGGGTGTCCCGTTCCTCCGCTCTGGCCTCCAAGGCCTCCGGCTACCCCATCGCCCGGGTCACTGCCAAGATCGCCGTGGGCATGACCCTGGAGGAAATCAAAATCGCCAACACCAACGCCGCTTTCGAGCCCCAGCTGGACTACGTCATCGCCAAGCTCCCCCGGTTCCCCTTCGATAAGTTCACCTCCGCCACCAATATGCTGGGCACCCAGATGAAGGCCACCGGCGAGGTCATGGGCATCGGCTCCACCCTGGAGGAGAGCCTGCTGAAGGGCATCCGCTCTCTGGAGATCGGCGCCAACCACCTGTACCTGTCCAAGTTCGACAACATGAGCGTGGAAGAGCTGCTGGACTATATCAAGGACTTCCGCTCCGACAACATCTTCGCCATCGCCGAGCTGCTGTACCACGGCGTTTCCATTGAAAAAATCCACGAAATCACCCAGATCACCCCCTACTTCCTGGCGGCCATCAAGCGGATTGTGGACATGGAGGAAACCCTGAAGCAGAATGTCCGGGATCTGGCCACCCTCACCGCCGCCAAGAAGATGGGCTTCAGCGATAAGTATGTGGCCCGGCTGTGGAAGTGCGGCGAGCTGGATGTGTACAACTTCCGGAAGGAAAACAAGCTCTTCCCCGTGTTCCGGATGGTGGACACCTGCCACACCGGGGCCTATATTCCCTACTTCTACTCCTCCTACGAAGGCCAGAACGCCTCCGTTCTGACGAACAAGAAGAAAATTGTGGTGCTGGGCGCAGGCCCCATCCGCATCGGCCAGGGCGTGGAGTTCGACTACTCCACCGTCCACGCGGTCATGACCATCAAGAACGCCGGCTACGAGGCCATCATCATCAACAACAATCCGGAGACTGTCTCCACCGACTATACCACCGCCGATAAGCTCTACTTCGAGCCTCTGACCCCCGAGGATGTGATGAACATCATCGAGTTCGAGCAGCCCGAGGGCGTCATCGCCTCCCTGGGCGGCCAGACCGCCATCAACCTGGCTCAGCCTCTGACGGACCGGGGCGTGAAGATCATCGGCACCGACTGCGCTGCCATCGACAAAGCCGAGGACCGGAACGCCTTCGAAAATCTGCTGAACGAGCTGGACATCCCCCGGGCCAAGGGCCGGGCCGTCACCAAGATTGAGGACGGCATCGCCGCCGCAGCGGAAATCGGCTACCCCGTGCTGGTGCGCCCCTCCTTCGTGCTGGGCGGCCGGGCCATGCAGATTGTGGCCAACGAGGAGCAGCTGCGCCACTACCTGCGTACCGCCGTCGAAATCGACGAGGACAAGCCCGTGCTGGTTGACAAGTATATCCAGGGCCGTGAGGTGGAAATCGACGCCATCTGCGACGGCCGGGATGTGTTCGTCCCCGGCATCATGGAGCTGGTGGAGCGGACCGGCGTTCACTCCGGCGACTCCATGAGCGTCTATCCCCCCTTCTCCATCAGCAACAAGGTCAAGGGCATCATCCTGCAGTACGCCAAGAAGCTGGGCCTGGGCATCGGTATCGTGGGCCTGTACAACATCCAGTTCATCGTGGACAAGGATGACAATGTGTTCATCATCGAGGTCAATCCCCGGTCCTCCCGTACCGTGCCCTTCCTGAGCAAGGCCACCGGCTACTCCCTGGCGGACATCGCCACCGAGGTCATCCTGGGCAAATCTCTTAAGGAGCAGGGCTTCTTCGACATCTACCCCGACGAGAAGGAGCGCTGGTATGTCAAGGCTCCCGTGTTCTCCTTCAACAAGATTCGGGGTCTGGATGCCTACCTCTCCCCCGAGATGAAGTCCACCGGCGAGGCCATCGGCTACGACCGGACCATGACCCGGGCCCTCTACAAGGCCCTGCAGGCATCCGGCATGAAGCTGCAAAACTACGGCACCGTCTTCGCCACCATTGCCGACCAGGACAAGGAGGAGGCCCTGCCCCTGATCCGCCGGTTCTACCAGCTGGGCTTCAACATCCAGGCCACCTCCGGAACCGCCAAGTTCCTGAAGGAGAACGGTATCCGCACCCACGCCCTGAAGAAGATCAGCGAGGGCAGCGAGGAGATCCCCAATGCCCTGCGTCAGGGCCACATCGCCTATGTGATCAACACCAAGGATCCCGGTGCCAGCGAGACCGACGGCATCCAGATCCGTCAGATCTCCACCGAGCACAATGTGACCCTGTTCACCGCTCTCGACACCATCAAGGTTCTGCTGGATGTGCTGGAAGAGACGACCCTGACCATTTCCACCATCGACGCCTGACGAAAAGCGTGTCATTGCGAGCCAGTGCGCACACAGCTTCGCGCTAAGAGCCGCCTACGGCGGTTGCGCTACGCATAGTCTGCGGACTTATGGCGCGGCAATCCCCCAAGGTTTCCGAGCACCTTAGGAGATTGCCACGTCGCTTCGCTCCTCGCAATGACATCGAAAACGGAAAGGATACGACATGAAACAATCCATCTTTACCATCATTGAAAATACCCCCCTGACCCGGGATGTGATGCGGATGGTGCTGGAAGGCGACACCTCCGCCATTACCGCCTCCGGGCAGTTTGTGAATATCCAGCTGGAGGGCCAATTCCTCCGGCGGCCCATCTCCGTCTGCGATTATGACGATCAAGCCCTGACCATCATTTATAAAGTGGTGGGCAAGGGCACCGCCCAGATGCAGGCCATGGTGCCCGGCGAACAGCTGGACATCCTCACTGGCCTCGGCAACGGCTACGACCTGAGCTGCGCCGGGGATCACCCGCTGCTCATCGGCGGCGGCGTAGGCGTGCCCCCCATGTACAACCTGGCAAAAAAGCTGGTCAAAATGGGCGAAAAAGTTTCCGTTATTCTGGGTTTTAACACAAAATCCGAGATTTTCTACGAAGAAGAGTTTAAGGCTCTGGGCTGCGATGTCACCGTCACCACCGTGGACGGCAGCCATGGCGTGAAGGGCTTTGTCACCAACGCCCTGCCGGATACTTACTCCCACTTCTACACCTGCGGCCCCGAGCCCATGCTCAAGGCCGTCTACAAGGCTACCACCACCTCCGGCCAGATGAGCTTCGAGGAGCGGATGGGCTGCGGCTTCGGCGCCTGCATGGGCTGCTCCTGCAAGACCCTCACCGGCTACAAGCGCATCTGCAAGGAAGGCCCCGTCATGCGAAAGGAGGAGATTGCGTGGAACAACTGAAAGTGAACCTCTGCGGCATTGAGCTGGACAACCCGGTGATCCCCGCCTCCGGCACCTTTGGCTATGGCTATGAATTTGCCGAGCTCTACGACATCAACTGCCTGGGCACCTTCTCCTTCAAGGGCACCACCAAGGACCCCCGGTTCGGCAACCCCACTCCCCGGATTGCCGAATGTACCGCCGGCATGATCAACGCCGTTGGGCTGCAAAATCCCGGCGTGGAAAAGGTCATCAGCCACGAGCTGCCTCTGCTGAAAAAATGCTTCCATAAGCCGGTTATGGCCAATGTCAGCGGTTTTTCTGTGGAGGATTACGCCTACACCTGCGAAAAACTGGACAAAGAGGAGCAGGTGGGCTGGCTGGAGGTCAACGTTTCCTGCCCCAATGTCCACGGCGGCGGTATGAGCTTCGGCACCTCGCCGGAGGCCGCGGCGGAAGTGACCCGGGCTGTCAAGGCCGTCACCACCAAGCCCGTCATCATTAAGCTGTCCCCCAATGTGACCGACATTGTGTCCATCGCCAAGGCCTGCGAAGAAGCCGGTGCCGACGGCATCAGCCTGATCAACACCATGCTGGGTATGCGCATCGACCTGAACCGCCGCCGTCCCGTCATCGCCAACACCATGGGCGGCTTCTCCGGCTCTGCCATCTTCCCGGTGGCGGTGCGGATGGTCTATCAGGTGGCAAGCGCCGTCAAAATCCCCGTGGTGGGCATGGGCGGCGTCAGCTCCGCCGAGGATGTCATCGAAATGATGATGGCCGGTGCCACCGCCGTTGAGGTGGGCGCCGCCAACCTGGTCAACCCCTACATCTGCCGGGATATCGTAAGCGACCTGCCCCGGGTGATGGAAAAATACAGAATCAACAATTTGAAAGAGATTATAGGAGGCGTTCAATTATGGGGAAAGATGTAATCGTTGCTTGTGACTTCGCCAGCGCGGAGCAGACCTTTGCTTTCCTGGACAAATTCACCGGCCGCAAGCCCTTCGTGAAGATCGGCATGGAGCTGTACTACGCCGAGGGTCCCAGCATCGTCCGTGAAATCAAGGCCCGGGGCCACAAAATCTTCCTGGATCTGAAGCTCCACGATATTCCCAACACCGTCAAGAAGGCCATGGCCGTGCTGCGGAACCTGGATGTGGACATCACCAACCTCCACGCCGCCGGTACCACCGCCATGATGAAGGGCGCCCTGGAGGGCCTGACCCGCCCCGACGGCACCCGTCCCCTGCTGATCGCCGTGACTCAGCTGACTTCCACCGACCAGGAGGCCATGGAGCGGGACATTCTGATTAAGGAACCCATCGACCAGGTGGTCATGCACTACGCCGAGACCGCCAAGAACGCCGGTCTGGACGGCATCGTCTGCTCCCCCCTGGAGGCCGGTAAGGTCCACGACCGCTGCGGCGAGAATTTCCTGACCATCACCCCCGGTGTCCGGTTCGCCGACGGCGAAATCGGTGACCAGAAGCGGGTCATGACCCCCGCCCAGGCCAAGGCCATCGGCTCCGACTACATCGTGGTGGGCCGCCCCATCACCGCCGCCGCCGACCCCGTAGCCGCCTACGAGCGCTGCGTGGCCGAATTCTGCGACTAATACTAATAATCATCTGTCATTGCGAGCCAGTCCGCAGACTGGCGTGGCAATCTCCTTCGACGATGGGGATTGCCACGTCGCACGGCTTTCTCGCAATGACATAAATTCTAAAAAGGAGACAGAATCATGGAAAGCTATAAGAGAGAATTTATCCAGTTCCTGGAGTCTGCCGGGGTGCTGAAATTTGGCGACTTCACCGCCAAGTCCGGCCGGAAAATTCCCTATTTCGTCAACGCCGGCATGATTAAGACCGGCGACCAGATTACCAAAGTGGGCGAATTCTACGCTAAGGCCTACTTCGACAAGCTGGGCAAGAAGAACGCCGTCCTCTACGGCCCCGCTTATAAGGGCATTTCCCTGTCCGTTTCCGCTGCCGTTGCCCTGAGCAAGAACGGCCTGGATGTTCCCTTCTTCTTCAACCGGAAGGAAGTCAAGGACCACGGCGAAGGCGGCGTGTTCGTGGGCTATGTGCCCCAGGCCGGTGAGGAAATCGTCATCATCGAGGACGTCATCACCGCCGGTACCGCCATCCGGGAATCCATGGAGATTCTGAAGCACCTGGAGGGCACCAAGGTCATCGCCACCTTCATCATGGTGGACCGGAAGGAGCGCGGCCAGAGCGAAAAGGGCGCCATGCAGGAAATCGAGGAGCAGTTTGGGTTCCCCATCTACTCCGTGGTGGATGTTTACGACATCATCGAGTACCTGGAGGAAGACCCTGCCAATGCTGAAAATGTGACCCGAATCCGCAACTATCTGGCGGTGAATGGAGCGAAATAATGAGAAGTTTGATTGATATTCTGGATCTTTCCGTTGAGGAACTGGATCAGCTCATCGCCACTGCCAAGGATATCATTGCGAACCCCGTGGCTTATCAGGACAAGTGCGCCCACAAGAAGCTGGCCACGTTGTTCTTCGAGCCCTCCACCCGGACCCGGCTGAGCTTCGAGGCCGCCATGATGGAGCTGGGCGGCAATGTGATTGGCTTCAGCTCCGCCAATTCCTCCTCCGCCTCCAAGGGCGAGAGCATTGCGGACACCGCCAAGATCATCAGCTGCTACGCTGACATCATCGCCATGCGTCACCCCCTGGAGGGCGCCCCCTATGTGGCCTCCCGGAACGCCAGCATCCCGGTGATCAACGCCGGTGACGGCGGCCACTTCCACCCCACCCAGACTCTGGCGGACCTGCTGACCATCTCCCGTGAAATGGGCCGGCTGAATGATCTGACCATCGGCCTCTGCGGCGACCTGAAATACGGCCGCACCGTCCACTCCCTGATCGCTGCCATGTGCCGCTACACCGGCATCAAGTTCATCCTGATTTCCCCCGATGAGCTGAAACTGCCCAAGTATGTGCGCTACAACGAGCTGGACCCCAAGGGCATCCCCTACGAGGAAACCGCCGATTTGGAAGAGGCGCTGCCCAAGCTGGACGTGCTGTACATGACCCGCATCCAGCAGGAGCGGTTCGACGATCCCGCCGAGTACGCCCGGCTGAAGGACAGCTATGTGCTCACCGCCGAGAAAATGGCCCTGGCCAAGGAAAAAATGTGCGTCCTGCACCCCCTGCCCCGGGTCAACGAAATCAGCGTGAAGGTGGACGATGACCCCCGGGCCGCCTATTTCCGTCAGGCGCTGAACGGCAAGTATATGCGGATGGCCCTGATCCTGAAGCTGCTGGAGGAGGCGAAAAACGACCCCATTCGGGAGGCCATCGACACCTCCAACCTGGTCTACGACCGCCCCGCCTGCATCAACCCCCGGTGCATCACCTCCACCGAGCAGGAGCTGCCCGCGGTCTACAAACTGGTGGACAAAACCAACCAAATCTACCGCTGCATCTACTGCGAAGCGAAATCTGTTCAGTAAAAAAAGGGCGTGTTGCGAATTTGCAACACGCCCTAAGATTCTTGTGCGGATAAATGATTGTTTAGCGGTGCTGTATTTGTCGCCCCTCTGGGGCGACAGCGCCCGCAGGGCGCATATCGCTTCCCCCGGGGGGAAGGTATGCGCCCCTCCGGGGCGCTCGGTGGCCGTAGGCCGCCGCAATTCAATTACACCACTAAACAATCATTTATCGCAACAGCAATATCCCCCAAAAAATCGCCGATGCGAACTGCACCGGCGATTCGTACTACATTAGCCTTCTTCCACCACGATTTCCTTCAGCACCAGGCCGGGGTTCCGGCGGCAGATGAAGTCGATGGCCCAGTAGCTACTGAACACCAGCAGGCTCCGGCCACGGTAGTCCTCCAGCAGCTCCGCGTCACTGCCCAGGTTCAGGTCCTGCAGGTCCCCGGGATAGCTGTCGATGAGCCGGATTTCCTCGTAGGGCAGGCCCTCCATCCGCAGGTCCACGCCGTACTCGTTCTTCATCCGGTACTGGAACACGTCAAACTGCAGGGTGCCCACGACGCCCACAATGACCTCCTCCATACCGGAGTTGGGCACCTTGAAAATCTGGATGGCGCCCTCCTGGGCAATCTGCTCGGTACCCTTGACAAACTGCTTCCGCTTCATGGAATCCTTGGCGGAAACACGGCTGAAATGTTCGGGAGCAAAGGTGGGAATGCCGGAATAAGTGAACTTTTTTCCGGGAACGGTGATGGTATCGCCGATGGCGAAGATGCCGGGGTCAAAGACGCCAATCACGTCACCGGCGTAGGCCTCCTCCACGATTTCCCGCTCGGCGGCCATCAGCTGCTGGGGTTGGGAAAGACGCATTTTCTTGTTGCCCTGGACGTGGAAATATTCGGTGTCCCGCTGGAATTTGCCGGAGCAAATCCGCATAAATGCCAGCCGGTCCCGGTGAGCTTTGTTCATGTTTGCCTGGATTTTGAAGACAAATGCAGAGAAATTGGGATCAAAAGTATCGATCTCGCCGCAATCCGCTACACGGGCCAGAGGGGGCGGGGTCAGCTTCAGGAAATTCTCCAGGAAGGGCTCGATGCCGAAATTGGTCAGGGCGGAGCCGAAGAACACCGGGCTCAGCTGGCCGCAGCGGACGGCCTCGAAATCCATCTCCCGGCCGGCAGAGAGCAGCTCCACATCGTCGATGAGCTGCTGATGCTTGGCCTCGCTGTCCAGCAGCTGGGCAACCTGAGAATCGTACAGGTCGATGGCCATTTTCTCCGCCTTGGCCTTGCCGTTCAGGCCGGAGAAGAACAGCAGCTGGCTCTGCTCCCGGTCGTAAACGCCCTGAAAATCCTTGCCGGAGCCGATGGGCCAGTTCATGGCGTAGGTTTCGATGCCCAGCTCCCGCTCCACCTCGTCCAGAAGGTCGAAGGGGTCCTTGGTCTCCCGGTCCATCTTGTTGATAAAGGTGAAAATGGGAATGTGCCGCATGGCGCAGACCTTGAAGAGCTTCCGGGTCTGGGGCTCCACGCCCTTGGCGCCGTCGATGACCATGACAGCGGAGTCGGCGGCCATGAGGGTCCGGTAGGTATCCTCGGAGAAGTCCTGGTGGCCGGGGGTATCCAGAATGTTGATGCAGAAGCCGCCGTACTGGAACTGCATGACGGAGGAGGTGACGGAGATACCACGCTGTTTCTCAATCTCCATCCAGTCGGAGGTGGCGGCCCGGGAATTTTTCTTACCCTTGACCACACCGGCCTGGGCGATGGCACCGCCGTAGAGCAGGAATTTCTCGGTCAGGGTGGTCTTACCGGCGTCGGGGTGGGAAATGATGGCAAACGTCCGGCGGCGGCTGATTTCTTCTACTAAATTAGACATATCATTGGCTCCTAAAGCATAATTTTCACATAAATCAATTCAGTTTACCACATTTTTCGAAAAAGTACAAGTAAAATGATCAGAATAAGGAAAATTATTGTTTCGCTTCGGACGCACCTCCAAAAAACGCATGACATTGCGAAGAGCAAAGCGACGTCTTAGAAACCGTTGCGGCGCAGCCGCTTACGGATTCTTGGTGCATAGATGGAAATCCGTTCCTCTTCGCAGGGCACGCCCTGCGATGCAGTCAATAACCTATGGAGATTGCCACGGGCCTGAATTGACAGTAGTTATTCCATTGCCGCCTGCAAGGCTTGGGCGATGGGGAGCATCCTCTCTACCGTCAGTTTTTCGACTTTGCGGTCGTAGCTGAGCAGGCCGTTGGTTTCGTCCTCGACGTCGGAAACCTGGGTGTAAATGGCGGCGCAGAGGCCTTTTTTTGCCGCCGGGATCACCTGCTGGTAGTAGAGATTTTCCACCGCGGCGGCAAATTCTTCGGCGTTTTCGAATTTTTTGTAGCCGTAGGTCTGTTCGGTGTTGAACACATGGCCCTCCGGCTTATAGGAGTAGCCGCCAAATTCCGAAAGCACCAGGGGCTTCTCTCCGGCTTTCAGGCGGATGGGCTTGAAGTACACATGGCGGCTGTCCACGTCCGTTTCCTTCCGGCGGAACCAGCCGGAGGTGGAATCGATCCAGCGGGTGTCGTCCAGGGCTTTCAGGTGGTGGTAGATATTGTCGCTGTCAAACTGTCCCCAGCCCTCGTTGAAGATGGTCCAGTAGAGGATGCAGGGGTGGTTGCAAAGCTGGTTCACCGTAGCCTCCATGGCCTTGAGAAATTCGCAGCGGGTGGCCGGGTCCTGATGCAGTTTCCGGTCGTCCAGGGTCTGGATGCCCACGGTGGGCATGGCCGTATCCCGGAGGAAATTGTAGTCGCCATTGTTCACCATGTCCTGGAACACCACCATGCCCAGCCGGTCGCACTGGTAGTAAAATTCCTCCGGCTCCACTTTGATGTGCTTGCGCAGGGTATTGAAGCCCAGTTTTTTCATTGCGGCAATGTCGTTTACATAACATTCCGGCGCCGCCGGGGTAAACAGGCCATCGGGCCAGTAGCCCTGATCCAGCAGGCCGTGGAAGAAGTAGGGTTTGCCGTTGAGGCAGAGCCGTTTACAGCCGCCGATGTCCTTGATTTCCAGAGTACGCAGGGCGAAGTAGGATTCCACCCGGTCGGTTTCGGTTTCCACGGTAAAATCATAAAGATAGGGGTCTTCCGGACTCCAGAAGTGGGGATTTTCCGGGGAAATGGTCACTTTTCCCTCCGCAAGGGCATATTCCCCCAGCCCTGCTACCGTGACCTTGCCGTCCATTGCAGGCTCGGTGGAGATGGTGACGGAGGCCCCCCGGTTTTCGATGTTCAGCTTCTGAATGTACCGCTCCGGCACGCTCTCCAGCCACACCGTCTGCCAAATGCCGGACACGGGGGTGTACCACATACCGCCCCGGTTCAGGGTCTGCTTGCCATAGGGCTGACGTTTGTCCCGCAGATCATCCCGGCAGAGGAGGCGGATTTCATTTTCCGGCTTCAAAAAGGCCGTGATGTCGAAGGTCATGGCCTCGTAGCCACCCACATGGGTGCCAACTTTTTTTCCGTTGATAAAGCACACCAGCTTCTGGTCCGCCGCCCCGATGTGCAGCAGTACCCGCCCGACGTTGAATCCCTCCGGCAGCGTGAATCGGCGGCGGTAGTGGAGGGCGCAGTTTTCGTGAAAATGCTCCCCAATGCCGGAAAGCTGGCTCTCCGGGCAGAAGGGTACCAGAATTTCCCTGTCAAAGGGCCCATTGCAGGAGGCAAACTCCCATTGGCCGTTTAGATTCAGAAAACTCCCCCGCCGCATTTGGGGCCGGGGATACACCGCCCAGGGTGTGCCGGATAAATTCTCCCCCTCGGGGGTAAAAAGTATTTCATGGGACATGAGGTGACCTCCTTGATGATTATGGATAAATGATTGTTTAGCGCACTAAAATCATGCTGTCATTGCGAGGCCCGAAGGGCCGTGGCAATCTCCCGGTATCATCTACAATAAGGAAAAAGTTCGATGAACGTACAATGTAGAATGGGATTATCCATAGATTTTGGTGCGAATTAGGACCAAAGTTGTACCAGGAGATTGCCACGGCCTGCGGCCTCGCAATGACATGGTTGTTGTAGCTGGGTGCGCC
>JAFTHT010000078.1 GCA_017457285.1 Oscillospiraceae bacterium
CGCACCAAAATCTATGGATAATCCCATTCTACATTGTACGTTCATCGAACTTTTTCCTTATCGTAGATGATACCGGGAGATTGCCACGGCCCTTCGGGCCTCGCAATGACATACTAATCTGATACGCTAAACAATCATTTACAGCTTTATTGACACGCCGAGGGAGGGGCTGGATTCTCCTCTACAGAATAGTTTTGAAATTTGAAGGTGATTTCTGTGATCGATGTATGTGATATTCAGGTGATGAAGCCGTTGCTTGCGGAGCATGGCTTCCATTTTTCCAAGGCCAAGGGCCAGAATTTTCTGACCCAGAAATGGGTGCCCGAGAGCATCGCCCTGGAGGCCGGGGTGGATGAGACCGCCGGTGTGCTGGAAATCGGCCCCGGCATCGGCCCCCTGACTCAACAGCTTTGCCTGCGGGCCGGGAAGGTCTGCGCCGTGGAGCTGGATCAGCGGCTGGAGCCCATCCTCAAGCAGACGGTGGGTGCGTTTCCCAACCTGGAGATCATCTGGGGCGATGTGCTGAAGCTGGATGTCCCCACCCTGGTGGGGGAGAAGTTCGCGGGCCTGCGTCCCATGGCCTGCGCCAATCTTCCTTATTATATTACGACCCCCATCCTGACGGCTCTGCTGGAGGCGGAGTGCTTCGATTCCGTCACGGTCATGGTGCAAAAGGAGGTGGCCCAGCGGATCGCCGCCCAGCCCGGCACCGGGGATTACGGTGCCTTCACGGTGTTCTGCCAGTATTATGCCGAGCCGGAGCTGCTGTTCGATGTCCCGGCCCATTGCTTCCTGCCCCAGCCCAAGGTCACCTCGGCGGTGGTCAGCCTGCGGTGCAGAAAAGAACTGCCCTGGGATATTGCGGATCAGACTGTATTTTTCCGCACAGTCCGTTCCAGCTTCGCCATGCGCCGCAAGAAGCTCAGCAACGGCCTGGCCTCCGGGTTCCCGGAGCTGGGCAAGGCCGGTGCAGAGGAAGTGATTGCTCAGTGCGGCTTCGATGCCAACGTCCGCGGCGAAACCCTCAGCATCCCCGAATTTGCAAAAATCGCCAACGCCATCGCCGCCCGGAGAAACTAGTATGTCATTGCGAGGCCGCAGGCCGTGGCAATCCGTTTCTTCTGTTATGGTTCCTTAGCGATGCAATCATTCCCCGCCCAAACGAACCTCCACCGGTTGACCGATGACCATTTCATCCTCCGTCACCCGGCAGTCCACTGCCAGTACCGTCACCCCCTGGGCCGCTGCCTCCCGGAGGGCCGCGCCGAAGGCCGGGTCGGTGGCATCATTGGGGTGGAGGAATTTCACATCCCCCATCTGAATCACGAACAGCACGTAGGCCCCGAAGCCATCCTTCGCCGCCTGGGCCAGTCCCCGCAGATGCTTGGCTCCCCGCTCCGTAGGGGCATCGGGAAAAGCGCAGACCCCATCGTTTTCCAGGGTCACGCCCTTCACCTCCAAAAAGCATGACCTGCCATCCCTGGTAAAGGAAAAATCGAACCGGGAATCCCCATGGAATGTTTCTGCCCGCAGATTATCGATTTGTCCCAAACCACCACCCCGGAGCCATTCCCCGGCGGCAGCATTGGGCGCCTGGGAGTCCATGTTGATGAGCCGCTGGCCTTTTTTTACGGCAATCAGGTCAAATTTTGTTTTTCGGTTGGAATTCGCCGCCTGCTGGCACCAAACCGCAGCCCCTTCCGGCAGCAGCTCCCGGCACCGGCCGGTGTTTTTCACATGGCAGATTTCCACTTGCCCCTCAATTTCCACATGGGCAATAAACCGGTTCGGCCGCCGCAAAAACACCCCCGGCACCATATTATCATATCGCATAGTTTCACCTCGTGGGATTATCATACCAGAAAATTCGGAAAAAGCCAATATAAATGCTTGACAATTTCAAAAAGTATGGTATAATCTAATCTGTTCCGAACGGAGGCATAGCTCAGCTGGTTAGAGCGCATGCTTCACACGCATGAGGTCACAGGTTCGAGTCCTGTTGTCTCCACCAAAAGAAACGACAGCTTTCGATAGAAAGTTGTCGTTTCTTGTTCTCTTTTCTTTTATCTAAATAAGCTGTCGTTTCCGTGCAAAGATAAAGATGATGATAAAAATTGAATGTGAGGGTTCAAATCCAAAAACGAGCCATCTCTATTGTTGTGTGTTTACATAAGTCAAGCCTTGCTATCTTCGGGTAGCAAGGCTTCTTTTTACGCAAATAGGATTGGGAAAGGGGAATGAAATATTGCTTCTAAGATTTTGCTGCCTTGCCTTGCCTTGTCTTGCCACCTTGCGGAATTTTCGCACGTCGTCATCCGGTCGGTATTTCGTCGGCGTACAGGGGAGGTCTGCATGTCATTGGGTTAATATGGCAATAGCCCAGAGGATTTTGGTTTTCCTCCGGGCCGTTTTTATAGTTCTTCTGCAAAAAAGTCGGTGTCAATTCTTTTTACTTCATAGACCTGCTCCAAAGATACGCCTACATTATGTTTAATCATCAGTTTTGTTAGGCTCGAGCCATCAACCAAGACGACTTTGGCCCCAAGCAGATTAGAAGCATACTGGAGTGCGCCAGAAGAAAACCTCGCAGTAGTTATGAACAAACCTTTTTGTGCTTGTTGTCCTTGAAGTGCGCCGACAAATTTTTGTATTTCAGGTTTTCCAACAGTCTGGTCAATGCTCCACTGCTTTGCTTGAATGTAAATGTGACTGAACCCAAGCTGGTCTTCTTTGATAATTCCGTCAATGCCGCCATCATTGGATTGCTGCGTTACCATGCCGGCATCATCAATTCCACTGCCATACCCCATTCTCAGCAGAAGTTTTACGACAAGTCGTTCAAACTCGACTGGAGTTAATTTCATTACCTCATCCATTAACTGACTAGCTAAAGTTGCAGTAACTTGTGAATAGGCAGACTCCAATACCTCAATAGGGGATTCGTCTTTTTCCTCAATCACGTCATCAGTAGAATGCGATGTCGTTACAGTACGGAATTTCTTAAACGCATCCGACTTTTCAAGATAGGTGAGGTCGATTTTTTCTCCGGACAGCAAAGCGGTCATTCCGGCATTAGTAATACGGTACTTTCCACGAGAAGGTGTTTCAATTAAGCCTGCTTTGTTAAGGTAGGTTCTTGCCCATGCTACACGGTTATCAAAGGTTCTTTGTTTGCCACTGGGCAATATTTCTGCAATATCACTATCGGAAAGAGCCATGTTAATTGCGATAGAGTTTCGAACGTCTTTCGCTGTATGAAGTTTGTTGTCACTGACAACTTTCAGAAATGCTTCAAAAAAATCATGGAACTTTGGAACTGCCATTTATCAACACTTCCTATCTATGTCAATAATATTTAGAGTGTAAACTAATGGTATCATAAAATAGTTTCTATTTCAATCTCCAAAAATCAAATCTTAGCCCATAGCGCGTTTGCTGGTGATAGTTCTACTTGCTGTTTCTGCTATGGGTATTTCCCCGGGAAGTAGGGAAACAGGGATTGGAAGGCAAGATGGATAACCACCTATGTGAAGATTTGACTTGTATCCTCCGTCGCCGAATGGTCGGCGAAAACAGGGAAGAACACTTGCTTTTTGCTTTTTTTGCCTTTTAGGACCTGGTTCATGTGTTCATAACCCGGAGGTCGTAGATTCGAGTCTTGCCTCCGCCACAAAAAAGAAACCCGTCCCAAAGGACGGGTTTCTTTTTGGTGGAAATCAGACACAGAACTCGAACCTATCTGTGTTTTTACGCATGAGGGCAGTGCTTTTTCGGAAATCAGTCGGCGGAAATGGTCTTGACAAAGGCATAGCTGGCGCCAGCGACGATTTCAGTGGAGTCTACGCCGGTCATGGCGTATTCGCCGTCCACATAGAAAGCCCAGTAGGCGTTCTCGGTGTCCCAGTCGGCGGTGATGCCGTTCACGGCAGTGACGTACAGGCCGTAGTCGCCCATGTCGCCCTCAATCAGCTCCAGCTCCAGCAGGGCATCCCCCACGGTGGTTTTGTCGGTGTTGATTTGGAATTTGGCAACGGTGCCGTCTACGTCGGTAACGGTGAAGTAGAAGGAGGTAGCGCCCTCACCCTTGAGGGTATAGGAGATAGTCTTGACAAAGGCATAGCTGGCGCCAGCGACGATTTCAGTGGAGTCTACGCCGGTCATGGCGTATTCGCCGTCCACATAGAAAGCCCAGTAGGCGTTCTCGGTGTCCCAGTCGGCGGTGATGCCATTCACGGCAGTGACGTACAGGCCGTAGTCGCCCATGTCGCCCTCAATCAGCTCCAGCTCCAGCAGGGCATCCCCCACGGTGGTTTTGTCGGTTTTAATCAGGAAGCCGCTTTCGGTTCCGTCCACATCGGTGACGGTGAAATTGAAAGCGGTGGACCCTTCACCCAGGACAGTAGCATCGGAGGGCTCGGTTGCCTCGGTGGAGGGGGCGGTTGCCTCAGAAGAGGGGGCGGTTGCCTCAGAAGAGGGGGAGGTTGCCTCGGTGGAGGGGGTGGTTGCCTCGGTGGAGGGGGTGGTTGCCTCAGTAGAGGGGGCGGGGCTCTCGGTGGGCTGGGTGGTGGCAGCGGTGCTGCCGGCGGGTTCAGCGGTGTCGTTACAACCCGTTGCGAAAAGTGCCATAGCCGCAATCAGCACGATGCAAAGGACGAACGACAGCTTGTTTTTCAGGCTGTTTTTCATTCTTCATTTGCTCCTTAAATTAGATTCCTCCAGAGCCGGTGACCGCAGCCCATGATGGGAGGTGTTGCTGCCGGGTATTTCGACTTGGCGCATATGCGTCCCGGCCTTCTCAGATGGCTCCAATGGCCAGTCCCCACCGGTGCGGCCCGGCGGGCAAGGGATGCATATTCTGTGCGCTACACGGCGACGGACTCGTACAGGATTCGCACCTGTTTCCCCGAACAGCCCACCCATTATAGCACAAGCCATCGGCTTTTGCAATCAAAAATGGGAATTTCCGCTGTCATTGCGATGGCGGAGCCTGTGGCAATTTTGAATTCGTCTTGAAAAATCCTCCGCTCCGCTTTATAATGGGGGAAATGAGGAGGGGATAGAATGAAAAAGGGATTATTGGCTTCGGTTATGGCGTTGGCGCTGTGCTTTGGGGGCTGCGCGCAGCCGTCGGAACCGGCCCCAGTGACCCAGCCGTACCAGGCGCAGCAGGCTTCTGCCTACGAAAAGATTGGCGACCGGTTTTGCGCCATGGACCCCGCTCAGTTGGGGGCTGTGGGCAGTGAATGGATGATTGTAGGGCTGGCCCAATCCGGGCGGCTGAGCCGGGAGGCGGCGCAGACCTATGTCCAATCGGCCCAGGATTATGTGGCGCAAATCGGTTCCAGCAGGCTCCACAAGAGCAAATGCACAGCCAATGTCCGGGTGATTTTGGCGCTGACCGCCGCCGGTGCGGATGCCACCGATGTGGCGGGCTTTCATCTGCTGGAGGGGCTGTCGGACATGACTTATGTGACCAAGCAGGGGCTCAATGGCCCCATCTGGGCCCTGATTGCCCTGGACTGTGCAGGTTATGCGCCAGTGGCACCCATGACACGGCAAGCGCTGGTGGACAAAATCCTGTCCGCCCAGAATGAGGACGGGGGCTGGAGCCTGACGGCCGGGGAATCGGATCCGGATGTGACCGCCATGGCGCTGCAGGCATTGGCGCCCTACCGGGAGCAGGCGGCGGAGCCGGTGGAGCGAGCCCTGTCCTACCTGTCCGGTGCCCAGAGTGAGGACGGGGGCTACGAGGCCTATGGCCTGTCCACCAGCGAGACCTGCGCTCAGGTGATTGTGGCGCTGACGGCTCTGGACATTGACCCGGATGGGGATGCACGGTTCGTGAAAAACGGAAACTCCGTGCTGGATGCGCTGCTTGCGTTTGCGGTGGAAGAGGGTTTCTGCCACACGCTGGATACACCCAAACTGGACAACGTTGCTACCGAACAGGGCTACTACGCCCTGGTGGCCTACCACCGCTTTCTGAACGGCGGCGGTGCGTTGTATGATATGACGAAGTGAGAAAAAGCTACCATTATCTATAACAAAGGCCGCTGCGTTTTTCGCAGCGGCCTCTTTTTCAAACTGTCATTGCGAGGAGGCCGTAGGCCGACGTGGCAATCCGTTCTTAAAAAGATTCCGAAATCAACGAGTTTGTTGGATAAATCACAACTTTGAGAAAACGGATTCCCACGGTCGCTTCGCTCCCTCGGAATGACAGACTACTTTTTTGACACGTTGTGAGGGAGGGGCGTTTGCCCCTCCCTCGTGGTGTTTTTATGCGATGGATGCGAAGTA
>JAFTHT010000079.1 GCA_017457285.1 Oscillospiraceae bacterium
CAATGTAGAATGGGATTATCCATAGATTTTGGTGCGAATTAGGACCAAAGTTGTACCAGGAGATTGCCACGGCCTACGGCCTCGCAATGACATGGTTGTTGTAGCTGGATGCGCCGTTTTAGGCCACTAAACAATCATTTACCTCACCAGAAGGGGGATACAAATGAAGTTAAAAACCACATTATTGGGAAAAACCTATATTTTTCGGGACTTAAAGGATGTTCTGGCCAAGGCCAATGAGGAAAAGACCGGCGACAAGCTGGCGGGGCTGGCGGCGCAGACGGCGCAGGAGCGTGTGGCGGCCAAGGTGGTGCTGGCGGCGGTGACGTTGGGTGATTTGCGGGAAAATCCTGCGGTGCCTTACGAACAGGATGAGGTCACCCGCATCATTCAGGACGATGTGAATGAGCCGGTCTACAACAAAATCCGAAATTGGACGGTGGCCCAGCTGCGGGAGTGGATTTTGTCGGAGCAGACCACCGGCGATGACATCCGCAAGCTCAGCCGGGGCCTGACCGCTGAAATGGTGGCGGCGGTTTGCAAGCTCATGAGCAATCTGGACCTGATTTACGCCGCCAGCAAAATTACCGTCACCGCCCATTGCAACACCACCATCGGCCTGCCCGGCACCCTTTCCTGCCGGCTCCAGCCCAACCACACCACCGACGACCCGGAGGGCATCACCGCCTCCACCCTGGAGGGCCTGAGCTTCGGCGCCGGTGACGCGGTGATCGGCCTGAACCCCGTCACCGATTCCCCGGAGCAGGTGGGCAAGGTCCTGCGCCGGTTCCAGGAGATCAAGGAGCATTGGGAAATTCCCACCCAAATCTGCGTCCTGGCCCATGTCACCGCCCAGATGAAGGCCGTGCGAAACGGGGCTCCCTGCGACCTGATTTTCCAGTCCATCGCAGGCAGCGAGGCAGGCAATGCCGCCTTCGGCTTCACCGCCGCCACCTTGGAGGAGGCCCGGCAGCTTCTGCTGAAGGAGGGCACCGCCCAGGGGCCCAATGTGATGTATTTCGAAACGGGTCAGGGCTCGGAGCTGTCCAGCAACGCCCACCACGGCACCGACCAGGTGACCATGGAGGCCCGGTGCTATGGCTTCGCCAAGCGATTTTCGCCCTTTTTGGTCAATACGGTGGTGGGCTTCATCGGCCCGGAGTACCTCTACGATGCACGGCAGGTGACCCGGGCGGGGCTGGAGGACCATTTCATGGGCAAGCTTACGGGCATTTCCATGGGCTGCGATTGCTGCTACACCAACCACATGAAGGCCGACCAGAACGATATCGAGAATCTGGCCACCCTTTTGACGGTGGCGGGGTGCAATTATTTCATGGGCATCCCCCACGGCGACGACATCATGCTCAACTACCAGACCACCGGCTTCCGGGAGACGGCGGCCCTGCGGGAGCTGACGGGAAAGACCGCCATCCCGGAATTTCAGCGCTGGCTGGAGAAAATGGGCTTCGTGGAGGATGGAAAGCTCACCCCCAAAGCCGGAGATGGGTCTTGTTTGCTGTTTTAGGGATCGAAACTCAGTCTGTCGAAAAATCTAATTGCACCTATAAATGATTGTTTAGCGGTGTAAGATAACACTGTCATTGCGAGGCCCGAAGGGCCGTGGCAATCTCCCGGTATCATCTACGATAAGGAAAAAGTTCGATGAACGTACAATGTAGAATGGGATTATCCATAGATTTTGGTGCG
>JAFTHT010000080.1 GCA_017457285.1 Oscillospiraceae bacterium
AATGTAGAATGGGATTATCCATAGATTTTGGTGCGAATTAGGACCAAAGTTGTACCAGGAGATTGCCACGGCCTACGGCCTCGCAATGACATGGTTGTTGTAGCTGGGTGCGCCGTTTTAGGGCGCTAAACAATCATTTACCACTTTATCGACACGCTGCCCTTCCTCCAGGGGGAAGGGATTTACGGAATAATTTTACTCTTTTTCAGGTAGCGCTCCTCTTCGGAGAAGACGCAGCCGCAGTATTTTTGCATATAGAACCCATGCTCCCGGGCGAAATTCTGGCCGTCCCGGAAGTAGGGCCGGAAGTCCCGGTAGAGAAATTTCACGCCGTATTCCGCCGCGGCCCGCTCCGCTGTTTCCTGCATCAGCTCGTGGTTTTGGTAGGGGCTGATGAACAGGGACGATGTGAAGCTGTCGAAGCCCAGTTCCGCCGCCTGCCGGGCGGTCTCGAAGAGCCGCATTTCGTAGCATTTGCCGCAGCGATGCTCAATATCCTCTGCCACGGAGCGGACGAAGGGCCGCAGGCCGTAGTCATTTTTTTCGATGAGATTCAGCCCGATTTCGGCGGCGTAGTCCCGGAGGCAGTTGCGACGGGCGCGGTATTCGGTGAAGGGGTGGATGTTGGGATTGTACCAAAATCCGCTGACCTCAAACCCATCCCGGCGCAGCACCTCAATGGGCTGATTGGCGCAGGGGGCGCAGCAGATATGGAGCAGTGTTTTCATGGAAAAACCTCCGAAAAATGGTTCAAAAGTTATTATATCATGGGAAATGAGGGATTGCAAGGAAGGAATGGGAATAGCCCCCTTGCCCCCCTCGTTTACGAGGGGGGTGCCCCGAAGGGGCGGGGGGAGTATACCATTCACAGTGTTTCGGACTCCCCCCGACCTTCGCTACGCTCGGCCACCCCCCTCGTAAACGAGGGGGGCAAGGGGGGCCAATCACTTTCCCATCACGCCGTCCTTATAAAGGCCGGTGATGGTTACGTCCCGGATTTGGTTGTGGAGATTTTCGCCATCCACATACACCCTCACATAATTGGGGGCGTGGCCGGTGTAGAATTCTCCCTCCGGCTCCTCGAAAAGGACACTTTGCACTGTGCCGATGAGGCTCTCCCGGTAGGCCTGGCTCATGGCCTGGGCCACGGAGATGGCGGCCCGGCTCCGTTCCTCCTTGATGGCGTTGGGGTGCTGGCCGGGCATTTTGTCCGCCGGGGTGCCAGGGCGGCGGGAGTAGGGGAAAATGTGCATATCCGCAAAGCCGCATTTTTGGATAAATGCCAGACTTTCTGCAAATTCTTCCTCCGTTTCTCCGGGGAAGGCCACAATCATATCCGTGGTGATGGCGCAGCCCGGGAAGGAAACTTTCAGCAGCCGGACGCTTTCCAGATACCGGGCGGTGTCGTACTTCCGGCGCATCCGGGCCAGGATAGAATCGCACCCAGATTGCATGGAAAGATGGAATTGTGGGCACAAATTCGGCAAATCACGCATTTTTTCGCAAAATTCCGCCGTGATGATCCGGGGCTCCAGGCTACCAAGCCGTACCCGGCAATCCGGCACCGCGCGGCAGATTTCTTCAATCAAAACCGCCGGACTGGGCTTTCCCGGCAGGTCCGCGCCCCAGGAGGCGATCTCGATGCCGGTGATGACGATTTCCCGGTAGCCCTGCTCCGCCAAAGCCCGGCACTGGGCCACCGCCGTTTCCAGCGGCGCGGAGCGCACCGGCCCCCGGGTGTAGGGGATGATGCAGTAGGAGCAGAAATTCACGCAGCCGTCCTGGACCTTCACCATGGCTCTCGTCCGTTCCTCCAGCCCCCCGGCGGGGAGGATCTCAAATTCCCGCCGCTTCAGGGCGGCATCCACATTTTTCCGGCTCTGCCGGTCGGCGGCGGTGGCGATGAGCATATCCAGGAACTGCTCCCGCTGGCCGCTGCCGCCGATCACGTCCACCCCCAATTTTTCTGCCGCCGCCGGGTCATGCTGGGTGTAGCAGCCGCAGACGGCGATCACCGCATCGGGATGCTCCCGGCGGCACCGGCGGATGACGGCCCGGTTCTTCTTGTCCGCCACGGCGGTGACGGAGCAGGTGTTGATGATGTAGCCCTGGCAGCCCTCGTCAAAGCTGCCGATCTCATGGCCCCGGCTGACGAGAAGCTGCTCCATGGCCTGGGTTTCGTACTGGTTCGTCTTGCAGCCCAGGGTGTAAAATGCGAATTTCATGTCAATTCCACCAATTTTTGAATTGTCAGATTGTAAGGTTCGTCCAAACCGTCAATTGAAAACCACCAAAAATCTGCTATAATAATGTTACATTATACAACATCTTTCGCCATTTGTACAGGGGGAGCGGCATATGAAGCAGTTTGATATTACGCTCCACTCCTTCGAGGATGTGCAGGAATTCGTGGAGATCGCCACGGTGCAGCCCTTCCGCATCGTGCTGGGCAACGGCCGGACCCTGGTCAATGCCAAGAGTTTCATGGGCCTGTTCAGCCTGGACTTCCGCCAGGTCGTCCATGTCCGGGCCGACTGCACCGAAGAGCAGTTCCGCGCCTTCCAGGAGGCTGCCGCCAAATTCCTCGCCTGATCAATACGGCTCTTGTAGCACCGTCCCGGGAATACTCGGGGCGGTTTTTTATTTGACTATCCGATTGGTTGATGGTATGATGGTAAATGATTGTTGCTGTCATTGCCACATCGCACAGCTTCCTCGCAATGACATTGTAATTGGAGGTTATCACCATGACATTTCTCTACTACTGCCTCTTCGCTGCCGGGATCGTGGCGGCGGATCAGGTGACGAAGCTGCTGGTGCTGGGGCATATCCCCCTGCATACCAAGGTGCCCTTCCTGGATGGGCTGGTGCATTGGACTTATGTGCGAAATTACGGCGCGGCGTTTTCCTCGTTTTGGGGGATGCGGTGGCTGTTTGTGGTGATTTTTGCGGGATTGACAGCACTTTTGGTCTACGAATATTTCAAAAAACCCATGCCCTTTACGAAATTCGAGCGCTGGTGCCTGGCGGCGGTCTGGGCCGGCGGCCTGGGCAACATCATCGACCGGGTGCGGCTGGGCTATGTGGTGGATATGATCGAGGTGGAGTTCATCCATTTCCCCGTGTTCAACGTGGCGGACTGCTTCATCACCTGCGGCTGCATCGCCCTGATGGTCAGCCTGATTTTCGTCAACAAGGCCTTTTGGAAAGAAGAGAATTTATGACACTTTACGCCGATATCCCCGGGGAGCGGCTGGATGCGTTCCTGGCCCGCCGGGGGGAGGGGCTCAGCCGGTCCGCCGCCCAGAAGCTCATTGAGGAGGGGCAGGTGACCCGAAACGGCCGCCCCGGGAAGAAAAATGACAAATTAAATGAAGGCGACGCCATCAATTACACCATCCCCGAGCCCAAGGCCGTGGACATCGCTCCCACCGCCATGGCCCTGGACATCGTCTACGAGGACGAGGATCTGCTGGTCATCAACAAGCCCAAGGGGCTGGTGGTCCACCCGGCGGCGGGGCATCAGGATGATACTCTGGTCAACGGCCTGCTCTACGCCCTGGGGGATGACCTTTCCGGCATTAACGGGGAGCTGCGGCCGGGCATCGTCCATCGGATTGACAAGGATACCAGCGGATTGCTGGCGGTGGCGAAAAACGACCGGGCCCATACCTTTCTGGCCAGCCAATTGAAGGACCATACCATGGCCCGGACCTACGAGGCCATTGTCTGCGGCTCCTTCCGGGAGGACAGCGGCACCGTGGATGCCCCCATCGGGCGGCATCCCAGCGACCGGAAGAAAATGTGCGTCACGGAGCGCAATTCCAAGCCCGCCGTGACCCATTGGGAGGTGGTGCGCCGCTACCGGGGCTATACCCACATCCGTTGCCGCCTGGAAACGGGCCGGACCCACCAGATCCGGGTCCATATGGCGCACATCGGCCATCCGATTCTGGGGGACATGGTCTACGGCCACAAAAAGCCGGAGCTGGGCCAATCCAGCCAGGTTCTCCACGCGGGGCAGCTGTGCTTCCGGCACCCCAAGGACGGCCGCCCGGTGCTGGTCTTCGCCCCTCTGCCGGCGTATTTCCAGCAGACAATCGAAAAATTGGAGAAAATGGGGTAAAAATGAATACTGTAGGGGAGGGTCAAAACCCTCCCCTTAGCGTGTCGATAAAGTGTAAATGATTGTTTCGCTTAGGATGCACCCTCAAAAAAAGCATGTCATTGCGAGGCCGAAGGCCGTGGCAATCTCCCGGTGAAATGCCGGAAAAGCAACATATTAGGTGGTTGCAACCAGGTTTATAAGATTTTACATCCCTTCAAATTTCTTTTTTCGTGAGATTGTACCAGGAGATTGCCACGGCCCTTTGGGCCTCGCAATGACAGTGTTATCTTACACCGCTAAACAATCATTGATATGTGCAATCGCTTTTTCGACAGACTGAGGGGGTTTGACCCTCCCCTACGAATAGCTTTTATCATTTTGTGGGATTTTGAAAATAATCCTTGACAAATCTGAAAAGGTATGCTAAAATCACTTGGCTGAATAGTTCCGAGGACAGTGGATCTGCGGGTGTAGTTCAATGGTAGAACACCAGCCTTCCAAGCTGGATACGCGGGTCCGATTCCCGTCACCCGCTCCATAGAAATGCGCCAGTAGCTCAGCTGGATAGAGCAACTGCCTTCTAAGCAGTAGGTCGGGGGT
>JAFTHT010000081.1 GCA_017457285.1 Oscillospiraceae bacterium
CAACTTTGGTCCTAATTCGCACCAAAATCTATGGATAATCCCATTCTACATTGTACGTTCATCGAACTTTTTCCTTATCGTAGATGATACCGGGAGATTGCCACGGCCCTTCGGGCCTCGCAATGACAGCATGATCTTAGCTGGCTAAACAATCATTTCCCGCTCAAGCTATCCTTCCTGGTCAGCCACAGGGCCACTGCTACGGCGGTGATGCCGCCTGCCAGTTTTCCGGCAATCACCGCCGTCAGCATCTCCGGGGCGAAGCCCGCCGTGAAGCCCAGGTGATCGCCAAAAACAAAGGCCGCCGACACCGCAAAGGCGATGTTCACCACCTTCCCCCGGCCGTCCATGTCCTTGACCATGCCGAAGGTGGCGATGGAATTGGCCAGGCTGGCAATGAGCCCCGCGGCGGCGGTATCGTTGATGCCCAGCAGCCGCCCCAGGGCCAGCAGGGGCTTTTTCAGCAGCTTCGTCAGCAAAAACACCAGGGGAAAGGCCCCCGCCAGCACGATGGCGATGGCGCCCACCGTCAGAAAGCCCTCCTCGATGGGGGCCATGCCGGGGATGATCTCAAAGCCCGTCAGGGCCTGCAGCACCGCCGCCGCCAGCCCTACGGTAATCAGGGCAATGATGAATTTTCCGAACATTCCGAAGCCTTTTATCATGGCTTTTTCCGCTTTCCACAGACCCAGAGCAATCAAAATGGCAATCAACACAATTGGGATCAGATTCCGCAAAACCATGGAAATGGGGAACCCCGCCACCAGGCCCCCCACCAGGACGCCCACGGGAATGGTGACGATACCGCAGAGGATGCCCTTGGCCATGGCCGGCCGGTCCTCCTCCGCCAAAATGCCCATGGCAACAGGGATGGTGAACACCAGCGTGGCCCCCAGCATGGAGCCGTTCAGCACGCCCCCCAGCAGCGCCGCCTGGGGATCGTCGGTCAGCTCCATGGCAAGGCTGCCGCCGCCCATGTCGCAGGCCAGAATCGTCCCGGCGAACATGGCCGGGTCCGCCCCCAAAAAGCCGAACACCGGCACCACCACGGGCTTTAGTACCGCCGCCAGCACCGGCGCCAGGGTGATGATACCGATCATCGCCACCGCCAGGGAGCCCATGGCCAGGATGCCGTTCTCAAACTCCTGCCCCAGGCCGAATTTGTTCCCAATAATCCGGTCCCCGGCCCCCAAAACCGCAAAAATCGCCATGATCCAGATAATAATCTCGTAAGAGGACATGGTTACCTCCTTTGTTTGAATGATTCATTCAGCACCCAAAACAACGTATGTCATTGCGAGGAGCGAAGCGACGTGGCAATCTCCTGGTACAATCTCATGAAATGGTAGTTTTCCGGCATTCTACCAGGAGATTGCCACGGCCTGCGGCCTCGCAATGACAGAATTATCTTGCACCCCTAACGAATCATTCTCCTGCTTACCCCAACCGCTCGAGAATTTTTGCGGCGATCCGCTCCACAAGGTCGTTGTCCACGGAGGGCTGCTCCCGGCCCCAGGCCACCCGGCGGATGTTGATCAGGTCCATGGGCGAAATATTATTGGAGGAGCTGCTGCCCCCCACCGCGCCGCAGCCCAGGGTCAGGGCCGGGAACAGCTTCGTGGTGGCCCCGATGCCTCCCAGAGCCGCCGGGGTATTCACCAGGAACCGGGACACCGGAATTTGCAGCGCGAACCGGCGAATCACCGCCTCATCGGCAGCGTGGATGGCGAAGGTGTGGCCGCTGCCCTCATGGGTCAGCACCTCGATGGCCTTCTGCAGCACCGCGTCCTCGCTGTCCATGACGAAAAAGGCCAGCACCGGGCAGAGCTTTTCCATGGAATAGGGCCGGGTGGGGCCTGCCTCCTGCTCCCGGGCCACCAGAATTTTCGTCCCCTTGGGCACGGAAAATCCCGCTTTTTCTGCCAAAAATGTGGCGGTTTTACCCACGATTTCCGGATTCAAGGCACCATTGGGCCGGAACAGCAGTTTTGCCAGGCGCCCGGCCTCCTCCTGATTCATAAAGTAGAAGCCCCGTTTCTGCGCCTCCTGCCGCACCGCGTTTTCCATGGATTTTTCAATGACGATGCTCTGCTCCGAAGCGCAGACGGTGCCATTGTCGAAGCTCTTGGACTTCAGGATGCACTCCAGGGCATGACCCAGGTCCGCCGAATGGTGGATATAGGCCGGGCCGTTCCCCGCACCGACGCCGATGGCCGGCTTGCCGGAGGAATAGGCCGCCCGAACCATGGCAGGGCCCCCGGTGGCCAGAATCAGCCGCACCTCCGGCGCCGCCATCAGCTCCTGGCACCCGGCCATGGAGGCCAGGCTCAGGCATCCGATGGACCCGGCGGGGGCTCCGGCACCGACCGCCGCCTGCTCCAGAATCCGCACCGCCCGGAGGGTACACTCCAGGGCCTTGGGATGTGGCGAAAAAACGATGGCATTGCCGGATTTCAGGGCGATTTGGGCTTTATAGCACACGGTGGAAGTGGGATTGGTGCTGGGCACGATGGCGGCGATGAGCCCCACCGGCACCCCCACCTCCCACAGTCCCGGTGTTTCCTTCAGGATGCCCACGGTTTTCATATCCCGGATAGCGGCCTGGACCGTAACGGCGGCGAAGCGGTTTTTTACCATTTTATCTTCCACATTGCCGAAATTCGTTTCCCGGACGGCCAGCTCCGCCAGCTCGGCATTGGCATTTTCGAAGGCCTTCGCCATGGCGGCAGTGATGGCATCCAGCTGGGTTTGGGTCATGGTTCGCAACTTTTTTTGTGCATTTTCCGCCTGCCGGCACAGCACCCGGGCCTCCTGCCGGGCGGCTAAATCCTTATCAATTTCCATTGTGTCACTCCTTGGTTTGGGAATGTATCAATCAGCCTCTGTCATTGCGAGGCCGTAGGCCGTGGCAATCCGTTCCCCCTGTCATTGCGAGGCCGCAGGCCGTGGCAATCTCCTGGTGCAATCTCACAATAAAAGAAATCCGAAGGGATGCAAAATCATATACACCCGGTTGCATCCACCTAAAATGCCTGACTTCCAACATTCTACCGGGAGATTGCCACGTCGCTTCGCTCCTCGCAATGACATTCGTTTTTTGCGGTTAATCTGTAGGGGATAACAACTAAAACCGGGGCATCCTCGCCACCTCTGCCACCGCTTCGGCGAAGGCGTTGCAGGCCGCTTCGCAGGCGGAGCGGGTGCCGGTGAGCAGGCCGCCGCCAAAATTGGTTTCGCTGGGGGGTGCGTATAGTTTACATAACTTCACATCCGCCGCCTTCAGCGCCGCGTCCATGGCGTACATACTCTCCAGGGGCGGGGCGATCAGGTAGGCCAGGGGCGCACCGGGCCGAACCCCCGCCTCCGCCGACAAAAACGTGCCGCTGCTGCTGACGGTGTGAGCCAGATACGGCACCCCGTTGACCTCCTGGAAGCCCACCCGCTCCAATTCCGCCACAGCCGCCTCCATGCCGCTGCGGACCGCCGCCGGGGTGGCCCCGGACAGCACCCCCAGCACCTCCCCGGCGTAGGGTGTGCTGGCGTTGGCGGCCCCGGCGTAGAAGCTCCGGGCGTAGGAAACGGTCACATCCGCCGCCTTGGTGGCCGCATCCAGGGCGATATAGGTGGGGTCGTCGCTGTCCGTGGTCAGAAAGCCCAGGGCGGGCTTTTTCGCACCCAGCCCACGGCACAGGGCCGGGTCGGCATTGGCTAAATATCGCACCGCCAGCACCTTCACCGGAATCATCGGGCGGCCTCCAGGTGGAGCCCCACACCGGAGACCTTCCGCTTCAGGATGGTTTCAATCAGCTCCGCGATATGGGCCCCGGCCTCCACCGCCGGTGTCCCCTGGGCGTGGATATTGGAAACCACCGTCCGGCTGGATTCGGACACGCCGGTACGGGGCTTGTAGGTGATATAGGCGGACATACTCTTGTCCGTCACCAGCCCGGGCCGCTCCCCTACCAGCACGCAGACCAGCTCGCAGCCGGTCACATCCCCCACTGCGTCACCGGCGCCCACCCGGCAATAGCGGACGAAAATGGGCTTGCCGGTGTCGATGTGGCGCAGCTTCAGGCCATCCAGCAGCGCCGCCAGGCAGTTGGGAGCGTTGGCGGTAATGGCGGCGGAGCTGAGGCCGTCCCCCACAACAATTTGCACAACTGGGGATTTCGGCACATTTTGTCGAATAATTCCAATATTTTCTTCGTCAAAAGTTCGGCCCATGTCGGGCCGGGTCAGATATTCATCCTTATCACGGCACCGGGTCTGGACGCAGATCATGCCGTTTTTCTCTCCAAAATCCTCCGGCACCTGGGAAAATACCGCATCCTGAGCGGCGGCGTGGTCGGCCCGGAACCGGAGCATGGTCAGAGTCTTGTACCGGGGCCCGGCCTTGCCGGAGCCCAATCGGGCGGGGGTTTTCGCCTTCATCCGGGCGAAGCGCTCCTTGTCGGCGGGGTCCTCCGTCAGGTAGAGCTTTCGCAGATCCAGCTCCGTCACATCCTCCACAAAATCACCGTCATGGTGATGGGTGTCCACTGGCTGTGGACCCGGCTCCGTCGGGCGGTAATCGCTCCCCTTCACCTGCGGCTCCATCTGCCCCAAAATCTCCGCCACCAAAGCGGTCAGCTGTTCCTTGTTCATAGAGTCCTCCCAAATCAGCCTCATCCTATCGACGTAACGGCAAATGATTGTTTAGCGGCCTAAAACGACGCGCCGATCTCAACAACCGTGTCATTGCGAGGCCGCAGGCCGTGGCAATCTCCTGGTACAACTTTGGTCCTAATTCGCACCAAAATCTATGGATAATCCCATTCTACATTGTA
>JAFTHT010000082.1 GCA_017457285.1 Oscillospiraceae bacterium
GACCATCTATGTGGCCGCGGTCTACGAATCCAACGGCGTGGAGTACACCTCCGGTGTCACGGCCTACAGCCTGGGCCACTACTGCAAGACCCAGGCCGCCAAGGAGACCTCCGCCATGAAGGACTTCGCCGCCGCCACCGGTGTCTACGGCTACTACGCCAAGCAGTATTTCGCATCCATCGCATAAAAACACCACGAGGGAGGGGCAATGCCCCTCCCTCAAACTTTTGAAAACAATCATTTTGCAGTTATCGTCAGCTTAATGAACAGTTTTCCTTGATTTTCATAGACCTTTATGGTATGATTTTACCAAATCCTACATACTGGAGTAACTGCCATGAAAAATCTAATCTGCAAAAACTGCGGCGGCAGTATGGTGCTGGACCCCTCGGCCCGGACCGCCCGCTGCCATTACTGCGGCGCCACTTACCTGCTGGACCACCAGGACACCGACTATTTCCTGGACTTTTACCGGCAAATGGAACGGTTCCTCTCCGGCGGACAGGATGAAACCGCCCGCCGTATCAACGCCGAAGCCATTTGGAACAACGCTGATTCCACCCGTTTCACCTCGGTGGACAATCAGATTATCGATGTGCGCCATCTGCATACATACCGCAGCCCTTACTGTGATGCCTATGTGGCCCGGAGCAACATCATTTTCCATTTCCACCAAAATTTACGCAGCGATGCGGAGGTCTACAGCCGCATGGTCAGCTCCCTGGACTATCCCAGCGCCGACGTGCGGAACCTGTCCGACTTCTTCCCCCGGATTACCGGCGGATTTCGGCTGGCGGACGGAACTCACCTGCTGGTAATCAGCAAAACCGAGGACGAATACCCCCTGCGGCTCTTCGGCACCCTCTCCGCCCGGCATGTAGCCTGGATCATCAGCCGGCTGGAAAATCTGTGCTGCGTGCTGGAATTCAGCGGTCTGGTCCACCCCGGCATCTCCCCGGACACGGTGTTCATCGACCCCTACACCCATCAGGCCAGCCTCTATGGCGGCTGGTGGGAGGCCTGCAAGGTCAACACCCTCCGGCCCGGTGGCAAAATGGCCCGGTCCTTCGACAGCCTCATGGGTCTGCGGCAGACCGCCGCCGCCATGCTGGGCTTCCCCCAACTGTCCGACGTGCGCTATCGGCCGGATGTGCCGAAGCCCATGATTGATTTCTTGACCAGCATCCCCAAGGACACCGCCTATGAGGACTTCGCCCTCTGGGATAAGACCCTGATTGCCGCCTTCGGTGAGCGGAAATTTATCCAAATGGACACCGACGACGGACAAATCTACCGCAAGAGGGTGTGACACATGGGCAGAGGCAGCTATACCGCCAGCGACTGGCTCCGACTCAGCAACAGCCGCGGCTTCTCCAGCGCCGGCAGTGCCACCGTCATTTTCAGGAAATCCGCCCCCAACCCCGGGATGGACTGCCGCTTCATTCGCACCCGCTGCGCCCGGGATTCACTGGAGCATCCCAATTCCACGCCCGTGATTCTGGGCTTCGATGTCACCGCCTCCATGGGTTTTTTGGCGGAGGAGATTGCCAAAAACGGCCTGAATGCCGCGATTATGAGCATTCTGTCCCTAAAGCCCATTACCGACCCTCAGATTCTCTGCGCTGCCATCGGCGACTGCCGCAGCGACAACAGCCCCATTCAGGTAACCCAATTCGAATCGGATATCCGCATCGTGCAGCAGCTGCTGGAGCTGCATCTGGAAGGGGGCGGCGGCGGCAACGGCGGCGAATCCTACAATCTGCTGTGGCACTTCGCCGCTCAGCACACCGCCATTGATTCCATGGAAAAACGGGGGCAAAAGGGCTTCCTGTTCACCATCGGTGACGATAAATGCCACAGCGGCCTGTTCCCGGCGGAAATTCACCGGGTGTTCGGCGACCGGGTCACCTACAGCCGCTCCAATGAGGTGCTGATTCAGGAGGCCGGCAAGCGCTACCACATTTTCCACATCCATTTGGACCGGGGCCAGGAGGGCGATGAAATTTTCTCCGACTGGCAACATTGGCTGCCGGGTCGCGTGGCCCGGCTTCGAATCCAGGACGTGGGGCTCATCGCCGATTTGATCGTCAGTCTGATTCGAATCGTCAGCGGAGAATCCACCAATTCCATTTTGAAAAGTCTGGACCAGCGGACTGCGGAGCGGCTTGCGCCTGCTTTGGCACCCATCCGGCTGGTCAGAAACAGCGAAACCATTACATTTTAGGAGGTACCATCATGGGACACGGCAGTTATCGGGCCAGCGACTGGGCTAAGCTAAAGGAAAGCCGGGGCATCAACGCCGGCTCCACCGTAAATCAGCTTTTTTCCAACCAAACAATGGACGACCGATACAATCCAAAATTTTTCGAAACCCGGGAATCCTGCGACAGCGACGATTCCCCCAATTCGACGCCAATTATCATCGGCCTGGATGTGACCGGCTCCATGGGCTACCTGGCGGAAGAAATCGCCAAAAATGCCCTGAACGAAACCGTCACCCAAATCTATGCAAAGCAGCCCGTTACCAACCCCCACATCCTCTGTGCCGCCTTTGGCAATCATTACGACAACGCGCCTTTGCAGGTAACCCAGTTCGAGGCGGACATCCGGGTGGTGGAGCAGCTGCTGGACCTGTGGATTGAGCGGGGCGGCAACGGCTACAGCGCCGACACCTTCGTTTGGTACTTCGCCGCCAAGCACACCCGCATCGATTCCTTCCAAAAGCGGGGCAAAAAGGGCTTCCTGTTTACCCTGGGCGACGATTTTTGCTCCGAAAACCTGAATTATGGCACAATTTACAAGATTTTTAACGAAAAAGCCCGGGACTACACCATCAAAGAGCTGATTGACATGGCCAGCGAACAATATGAGCTGTTCCATATCATCACAAAACCCTTGGGCTCATCCGTGGAGGAAGATTGGAAAAAGCTGATGCCGGGTCGGGTCGCCCTGGTGGATGCCAAAAGCCTTGCGTATCTTCCCCAAGTCATCATCTCCATCATGCAGCTGTCCAACGGGAAGCCCCGGGAGGAAGTGCTGGAGCAGTGGGAGGAGCCCATGCGGGAGGCCGTAAAAACGGCGGTGAAGGATGTTTTGCCCAAAAAGTCCCATCAGGGCCTGTTCCACAGCTTCAAATCCGACGGCCAGCAGGCCAAGAAGTGGTGGCAATTCTGATATGGCGGTCCGTATCGTCATCGGCAAAAATTTTGGCGACGAGGGAAAGGGCCTTGCGGTGGATTTTTTCGCAGGGCAGGCTCAAAAAAGAGGCGAAAAATGTTTGGTGATTCGCCACAACGGCGGAGCCCAGGCGGGGCACACCGTTGATTTGCCTCACAAGCGATTCGTCTTTCATCAGCTGTCCGCAGGCTCCTTTCGGCAGGCGGACACGTTATGGGCAACGCATTTTCTGCCGGATTTGTTTAAGCTGGAGGAGGAAATCCAGGATTTTGCCGACATTTCCGGCTATATTCCGAACATTTTCGCATTGGAGTCATGCCGTTGCGTCATTATCGACGATGTACTGGTGAATATGGCTCTGGAGGAATCCCGGGGGGATGCGCGCCATGGCAGCTGCGGCATGGGCATCAATGAGGCGGTAGTTCGGTCCGAAAATCCGGCCTTTCGCTTGACCCTTGGGGAAGCGGCCAATTTGTCCGCCGATGCTTTAGCCCGGCATTTGGCGGACATTCGGGAACGATATGTGACGGAGCGGCTCCGGACCTTTTCCCTGAACATCGATAATTTGGGGATTTACGGAGAGCTACTCAAGGATTCCAATGTCATCCGCAATGCCGCCGAGGCCATGTGCCAACATATTCAACGGATTCAAATCATCCGAGACCCTGTTCCGCTGCTTCGGCACTATGGCCAGATTATCTTCGAGGGGGCGCAAGGGCTTCTTTTGGATTCGGAGCGATTGGAATTCGCGCCCCATCTCACCTCTTCCCGTACCGGAATCCAGTACCCAAGGGAGTTTTGTAATGCATATCTTCCTGAGGAGATGCCGGAGGTGGTTTATGTTTCCAGAACATATGTCACCCGACATGGTGCTGGGCCATTCCCCTTTGAGGGCGGGTTGGAGAATTACCACATTTCTGACCAGACCAACCAGCCAAACCCCTGGCAGGGGGCGCTTCGATTTGGCACCCATGGAAATCCGGATGATTTTTTCCGCCCCATTTATGAGGAGCTGGGGCAAAGCAGCTTCTCATTGATGCTAACCCATTGTAATGAAACAGAAGGAAAAATACTGTTTTCCGACTGGGATATGGATATCCACGACTTTTCCCGGGATGCAATTGCCAACCGCAGTGCCGACGCCGTTTACCTTTCTTATTCCCCATTTTCCGAGGAAATCAGGACTTACGAACGTCTATGCCCCAGCGTGTCGATGAAACGCAAGTGATTATTTACGATATAGCACCCCTACAGGATGCATTATTCGTTCCTCTTTCAGAACAAAGGTTCTATGTCAATAGTTGGGGTAAGGACAAAAATATAAACATTTATGGATCGTGTCGGAGTTGTAACTCCGGCACGATTTTTACTTATTACAGAACAGAATTCGCTTTCTGAAATTACTGAAGTTACGCATTCCATAGC
>JAFTHT010000016.1 GCA_017457285.1 Oscillospiraceae bacterium
ATCCTGAGTGAGCATAGGGGGCCTCCTTTGAGTGGATTGGTGGTACTTTTTATTCTAAGGATTTTGTTCCCTATGCTCAACTATTAAATTATGACTTCGGGGTCAGGCTCATCGCCTGACCCCAACATTTATTATAGAACCTAAATAGACACGCGCAGGTCCCCCTGGGAGTGTATCATTAGGTTGAACCTAAGAGATACATTCTCAGGGGGATTTATATTTTGTTGGAGGGAATAGCTATGAAAACAAATCTTACTACAGGACCGGTTGGGGTTAGCTGGTTGGTGAGCAAGCTTGTGGCTCACCAGCAGAAGCGGCAGGCGGAAGCTGATGCAAATACGATTGATAACCTCAATCGGCTATATCAAATAAAAGTAAAGGGGGTCTTGAGCGATGACGAATTTGAAAAATTAAAAGAGAGAATGAAAGCGAAAATCTGAAAAAAACGGAAAAATAGGGCCAAAATTCATTTTTCACCGGACAATCATCTGTCTGGTGCGGGTGGTATAGTATCAGTGTATCGTGGGAAGTATCGCCTGCGGTAACGATACATAGGGGGAATGACGCATGGAAAAGCAGAAGGAAGTCAACATTGTGAGTACTGGAGGAGATGCTATGGTTATTTTTGATTGCGGATTTGAAAACAATCAGTACACCTACATTGCCGTGGAGGAAGGAACGCTGAAATGCCGGGGGACAAAGGTGAGCCATGCGGTATTTCGCAACTATCCCATGTTGCAAATCCATAATCTGCGGTTGGAAGAATGTATCTTTGAAAACTGCCATACCGTGTATTTTGCCGACTGCAAGGTAAATAACTGCCATTTTGACAACATACAGACCATCTATGTGGACAGAAGCCCGGTTTCTGGCTGCGAATTTACGAACCTGCGCTGCGACAATGACTGCGTGATTTGCCTGGAGGACTCGGAGGTTTCTTACTGCACCTTCAAGGATATTGAGCTGACGAATGAGGCGCATCTGACCAGCGGCGTGGGGGATGTGTGGGTCGAAAGCTGTAGTTTTGAGAATATCTGTACCGACCGCAAGGATCGGGAGCTGTTCTTCTGCGAGGAAACCGTGGGTAAAATTTTTAAGAAAAAGGTACAATTCAGCATCGTGGATGAAGCCAGCTGCAATGGGCTGGATGAGGTGCGCTGTACGGCAGATACCGGCAAGCAGCTGCTTTGGATGGCGGCCTACGAAAAAGGTCTGGTGACGGAGCGGGCTATGGAAGTGATGCGTGAAGGGGTCAGCTTCGACGAAACCCGGGTGGATGCCAAAACCATGGCTCTTCCACTGGAGGCGCTGATTATCAAGATCCCGGTGTACAACTGCCTGACCCGGGCAGGATTGAAAACGGTGGGGGACCTTGTGCGGCAGGATATTATGCAAATTCTGCAAATCAAGCACCTCGGCAAGGTTGTCATCACTGAAGTGGTTCAGTTGCTGCACTCCCTGGAAATCACGGGTACTTCCTGGGATAACCTGCTATAAGCTGCCGGACACAACCATTGATGGGGCAAGCTCGGTACTGTTGAGTGTCGTTGGTTTGTCTGCGGTCGAAGCGCTGGCTACTGCTGTTCAGGAGGCTGTCCATCCTGATGCGAACGTCATTTTCAGCCTGCGACGGGACGCAGTGGAGAGCAACGATTTGCAAGTGCTGATTATCGCCACTGCACTTGAGATTGACAAATGACCGAACCGGCAAATAATATTGCCATCGCTTAAGGCAGAGGTGGCGATATTTGTAGGAGTAAGAGCGATATATATGCTGTCAAAGCACAGGCGGCAAAAAAGTATGGCGTGCAGTATAATCTTCTCCTTTTGACAGATACTAGCATCGTAAATTGTAAAATAAGGAGACAGATATATATGAAAGCAACCGGAATTGTACGCAGAGTTGACGACCTTGGGCGTATTGTGATTCCCAAAGAAATCAGAAGAACCCTCCGCATTCGTGAAGGCGACCCCTTGCTGACAACATTGACACCACTCGACAGGTTTTGTTGGGCGATACATAGTTTGGCGACAAGAATAATTACAAATTGATTGTCGGACGGAAATGTGTTATTCTATAGTTATAGCAAAATGATGGAGGTGCGGCTATGGGAATATTTGATTTTTTCAAAAAAGACAATAGCGTCCACGGGAATTGCAAGGTAGGAGGAAGCTTGTTTTTTGGAAAATACTATTTTGAGAACGAAAAGGATATAAGACCAATAGAGTGGGTTGTGTTGGAAAGCAATCGTACAGAATTGCTGTTAATTAGCAAGTATTGTTTAGATACGGTTGGTTATTGTGGCCCTTCTCCTGAATGGGGGAATGCTTCCGCATGCATATGGGAGAATTCTTATTTAAGAAATTGGCTTAATAACGATTTTTATAACCGCGCATTTAACAAAGAGGAGAAACAAAGCATAATAGAGACTACTATTATTACCGATTCATCATCAGATAAAATGTTACATAAAAACAGCATTTTTATCTTATCTGAGAAACAAGCAATTACATATTTTGGGGAAAGCACAGCAAGAAAAGGGATTCCTACACCCTATGCCGTATCTAAAGGCGCTCGTTTAGGGTGGACGGATGATACAAAAGAGTATACCAGTTGGTGGCTATTGCCATATGTAGAGCTGACAGGAGGGAGCCCTGCTAGAATGGATTACCCCTGTGCAGTATTTCAAATGGGTGATACACAGTATCACGGAAGAAATATTGGGCACACAGATTTTACAGTAAGACCTGTTATACGAATCAAAAAGTAAATCCGTCAGTATAAATCTCCCTGGTTTACAGATACTAACATCGTAATTTGTAAAATAAGGAGACAGATATATATGAAAGCAACTGGAATTGTACGCAGAGTTGACGACCTTGGGCGCATTGTGATTCCTAAAGAAATTCGCCGCACCCTCCGCATCCGTGAAGGCGACCCGCTGGAGATTTATACGGAGAAGGATGGGGGCGTGATTTTTCGGAAGTATTCGCCGATGGGGGATTTGCAGGATTTTGCGGCCCAGATTTGTGAGTCCATTGGGGACAACACCGGGCGGATTGCGGCGGTGGCGGATCGGGATTCCATCATTGCCCTGTCCGGGGCCCCAAAGCGGGAGCTGATCGACAAGCCCAATTCTCAGGAGCTGGACAAGATCATGGAGCAGCGGAGAAATTACCGCTATGTCCAGGGAGAGAGTCTGATCCGGGCCACGGAGGGGTCGGACAAGTACCACCTGGGGGTGGCGGCGCCGATCCTCAGTCAGGGAGATCTGATGGGCTGCGTGCTGCTGCTGATGGGCGACGACCGGACGCCCCTGCCGGAATCCGACCAGAAACTGGCCCAGACTGTGGCCGGCTTCCTGGGGAAACAGATGGAGAGCTGAAAATAGGGTTCGTGCGGTAAATGATTGTTTAGCGAACTGGCGCGGGAGCGCCCGAGCCTTCCCCCTGGGGGGAAGGTGCCCCGAAGGGGCGGATGAGGGGTCTGCAGTCGGATTATCTACGCATTTCAGATCATCGTACTGCGGACCCCTCATCAGTCACAAAAAATGGTTCCGAGGAACCATTTTTTGTGCCAGCTTCCCCCCAGGGGGAAGCCTTATTGCGCCCCTCCGGGGCGCTCGGTGGCCGGAGGCCGCCGCATTTCTCCTACACCGCTAAACAATCATTTACCGATTGATTTATCACGAAAAAACCGCCCGTCCGGGCGGCTTTTTTTATGGATAGCTTATGGTCAGCAGGCGTTGGTAGGTGGTGGTTTGGGCGGCGTGGAGGTCCAGCTCTACCGTAAGGCTGGTGAAGCGACCTTCCGGGTCTGTTTCGATGGTGGCGTAGCCTTCGATGGATTCGTAGGCGGCGGCCTGGGCCAGCTCTTCCTCCGTGGGGGCGCGGCCAGTTATCAAAAGGCAAGTTTCCTCCAGGGTCAGCCGGGTCAGCTGGTAGCTGTAGGCGCCGGTGTTGCTGGGGATGGCGATGACGCCCAGGTCGCAGAAGGTTTCGATGAACCGTTCGTTGAGGAAGAGGGCTTTTGCGTCGGTCAGGTCTGTGGCGGCATCCACCTGGATGGTGGTCAGACTCTCCTCCTGCCAGCGGGTGCCGTAGGTCATTTCAAAGGGACGGGCGCATTTTTTTATGGCGGCGGTGAGCTTCTGCTGGGGCGTTTCTTCCTGGAGAAAGGTGGGCAGGGTGGGCACATCGTAAATCGGCTCCACTGTGGGATTGGTTGACTGCCGCCGGACGCAGCCGGTGAGCAGCACAGCGGCCAGCAGAGGGAGAATGATTCGTTTCATAAGGGCCTCCTTGGGGGTTTGACGACAGTATAACACGGATGGAGGCGGTTGTCCAGAAAGAAGATAGGGGCCAAGATAATACTGTCATTGTTATGAAAGAACCCTCCCCTACGAAAGATTTTCTCTTGCGGTATACTCCCCCCCGACCTTCGCTTCGCTCGGCCACCCCCCTCATAAATGAGGGGGGCAAGCTTTACGTCAAACGAGGACGGCAGCGTGACCGTCGGCCACTCCCCTCATAAATGAGGGGGGCAAGGGTGATTCCTGGGCTGAACAATCAATAAAAACCCCCGCTGCGGTGGTGCAGCGGGGGTCGGGGATGTAATTAGAAATTACAGCAGGGTAGCGAAGTGCTTGATGGTGCGGCACATCTGAGAAACGTAGGAGTTCTCGTTGTCGTACCAGGAAACGACCTGGACCTGGGTCTTGCCGTCGGGCAGAGCGCAGACCATGGTCTGGGTGGCATCGAACAGGGAGCCGAAGCGCATGCCAATGATGTCGGAGGAGACGATCTCATCCTCGTTGTAGCCGTAGGACTCGGTAGCGGCAGCCTTCATGGCGGCGTTGATCTCGTCCTTGGTCACGCTCTTGGAGCAGACGGCGTTCAGGATGGTGGTGGAGCCGGTGGGGGTGGGGATACGCTGAGCAGCGCCGATCAGCTTGCCGTTCAGCTCGGGGATGACCAGGCCGATGGCCTTGGCAGCGCCGGTGGAGTTGGGAACGATGTTCACAGCGCCAGCGCGGGAGCGGCGCAGGTCGCCCTTTCTCTGGGGGCCGTCCAGAATCATCTGGTCGCCGGTGTAAGCGTGGATGGTGCACATGATGCCGGACTCGATGGAGGCCAGATCGTTCAGAGCCTTAGCCATGGGAGCCAGGCAGTTGGTGGTGCAGGAAGCGGCGGAGATGATGTGGTCGTCCTTGGTCAGGGTCTCGTGGTTGACGTTGTAGACGATGGTGGGCAGGTCGTTGCCAGCGGGAGCGGAGATGACGACCTTCTTGGCACCGGCGTCGATATGAGCCTGGGCCTTAGCCTTGGAGGTGTAGAAGCCGGTGCACTCCAGCACGACATCGACACCCAGCTCGCCCCAGGGCAGCTCAGCAGCATTGGCCTTGGCGTAGATGGTGATCTTCTTGCCATCGACAACGATGTTGTCCTCGCCAGCCTCGACGACGTGGCCCATAGCGGCATAGTTGCCCTGGGTGGAGTCGTACTTCAGCAGGTGAGCCAGCATCTTGGGGGAGGTCAGGTCATTGATAGCGACGACCTCGAAGCCCTCGGCGCCGAACATCTGACGGAAAGCCAGACGGCCGATACGGCCAAAACCGTTGATTGCAACTTTAACAGACATTTGAATTTCCTCCATTTCAAATCTTGCCGCGGGAGCGGCATGGTAGACATAGGAATGTGCATTTACGCACAGTTTCATTATACAATACCGGAAACGGCTTGTAAAGTATCAGTTTTGCAGAAATGCAGAATTTTTTTCGGTGGGAATTGTGAGTTGTCACGAAATTCAGCCGTCATTGGGGGATAGCATGGGTGCTGCCGCAGCGGAAAAACAATTGTCATTGCGAGGGCGAAGCCCGTGGCAATCCGTCCCCCCTGCAATCATCATATGTTATCCGAACCACAATCAACGAAAGCGATTGTAGGGGAGGTTGTATTTTACAGCCTCCGGCGGAAGGGGAACCGCCGTTTTCGGGCGCAGGCCAGCTCCAGCAGGCGCTGGTGCATGGCGTGGACCACGGCCCAATAGTCGCTCAAGGCTGTCTGCTGTTCCTCCGTCAGGGTCGGCAGCATTTCCAGAAATTTCTTTGTCAGGCGCTCGTGATCTTTGGCCAGCTGGCAATATTCTTCGTCCTTTGCCGAAGCTTTATAGACGGCCAGTAATTTCTTTGATTGTTTAGTAGTCATTCTGAATCATCCTTTCTTATGCCTATAGCTTATCTGATATTCAGATAAAATGCAATATCTGATTTCAAGATGCTGTATTGTTGACGTGGGTGATTGTATGCACTATGGAATTGTGGAATTTGAAAACATTCGCAGCCTGAGAATAGACAAGGGATACACGCAAAAACAAATCGGAGACTACTTGGGAATCAGCCAAAATACCTATTCCCAGTATGAGATTGGTGTACTGAGGTATCCGGTGGATGTGCTGATGAAACTGGCGGATTTTTATGGTGTCAGCGTTGACTATCTTGTGGGCCGCACCAGTGTGAAAGAACCATATCCGAAAAAATAACAGCGGGAGCCAATGGGTGGCTCCCGCTGTTGGACTGCCGATAAAGCAGGAAATGGTTGTTTGCGGTAGCACTTCTTGCCCCCCTCATTTATGAGGGGGGGTGCCCCGAAGGGGCGGGGGGAGTATACCATTCACAATATTTCGGACTCCCCCCGACCTTCGCTGCGCTCGGCCACCCCCCTCATAAATGAGGGGGGCAAGGGGTGCTTCCTATTCTAAACATTCTTTACGGGCGATTCGTGAATCGACTCTACGAAGAGAACGTAATGACAGGTTTTTTCACTATGCGAACAGCGGGAGCCAATGGGTGGCTCCCGCTGTTTTGTTATGTTGTTATTCCTCCGCCAGCTTGGATATGCCTTTGATGATGAAGCTGATAATCAGCAGCACGATGCCGACGGTCAGGGTGATGTAGTGAATGGGGGCGAACAGCGACACCAGGGCGCGCAGCAGGTTGCCCACCATAGCGCCGATGGAGCCGGACAGCAGCGACGGTACCAGCTGCAGCAGCGCCGTGGGGATGGACAGCAGGCCGCCGATGATCATGGCGGGGATAGCGGCGCACTTGAAGGTGTTGCTCACCCGGAACCAGTTGGTCAGCAGGAGCAGCAGTACGAGAACCAGATTGATTGCCACCAGGGCCCACAGGACGCTGTCGCCGAAGTAACGGGTCAGCTCGGCCATCAAATCCTCCACGGCGTAGCCGTCGGAGCCGATGATTGCCTGCCGGGCGGGTTCGATGACCTCCTGGCGCACCACCTGGTCCAGGTCGATTTTGTCCATCAGATCCAGCACATCCTCCCGCATGGTGGCGGTGACGGGCTCGTTGAACACGTCCTCGATGATGTCGGCGTTCTCGTTAATCAGCTGGGCGATTTCACGGCGGGTGATGGTGGTTTCATCGGTGCCATAGACGAAGTCGTTGACGTAGGAGGCAGTCTTTTCTGCCAGGAAATCCTTCAGGGTGGACTGCTCCACGAAGGCCTGAATCTCCGGCAGGGTGGCCTTGATATCGTCGCCAAATTCCTCTTTGGCGGCGTTGTAGGCCCATTCTACCAGGGCATCCACATCGTCCAGGGGGATGGAATCCATTTCAATGTTCAATGCGGCGGCGGTGGGGCTCTTGACGGTCAGACCGGCAGAGATGACCCGCTGGAGGTTCTCTTTTCGGATGACCTGGCGCATATCCAGCACCAGAACCAGGGCCAGCAGGCTGGTGCACAGGCAGATGCACAGCAGCACGGACAACAGCCGCAGGAACACCCGGGCCACGGGACCGGGGCCACGCGTTTTGGGCTTGGCGGGGGGCGGAGTTACGAACTCTGCGGGGGTCACCGGAGTCACGGGGGTCACAGGAACCACCGGGGTCACAGGAACCACCGGGGTTACGGGGACCACCGGCTTGATGGAGGTGCCGCAGTTGGTGCAGAAAAGTTGATTGTCCTTCATCGGAGCGCCGCAGGTGCCGCAGCGCTTGCCGGGTGGCGGGGGAGGAGCAACGGAGGTGCCACATTTGGTGCAGAAAAGCTGGTCGTCCTTCATTGGAGCGCCGCAGGTGCCGCAGCGCTTGCCGGGTGGCGGGGGAGGAGCGACGGAGGTGCCGCATTTGGTGCAGAAAAGCTGGTCGTCCTTCATTGGAGCGCCGCAGGTGCCGCAGCGCTTGCCGGGCTCCGGCTCTGCCGGGGGCTGGGGAGGCTGAGGCTGAACCGTCTGGGACTGCTGGGTGTAGATGGTCCGCTGGGCGGTGCAGGTATTGGTGCCACAGTTGGTGCAGAAAATTGCGTCCGGTGCCAAGGCGCTGCCGCAGGTGGGACAGTTGGTGGGGGTGGGAATATCCAAGGGCTCCGGCTCCGAAACCGCGGGCTGGGCAGGCTCGGGAGTGATTTCCTCCGGCTGGGCAGGCTCGGGAGTGATTTCCTCCGGCTGGGCAGGCTCGGGGGTGATTTCCTCCGGCTGGGCAGGCTCGGGGATGATTTCCTCCGGCTGGGCAGGCTCGGGGGTGATTTCCTCCGGCTGGGCAGATTCGGGAATCATCTCCTGCGGCTGGCCGGGGGTGGGGGCGGTGTCCGGGATGGCAGGAGCCTCTGCGGGAAGGGTACAGAAGTTGCCACATTCGGGGCAGAACAGGGTATCCTCCCGCAGCTCCGCACCGCAATGACCACAGATCATGGTATACTCTCCTTACATTATAATATAGGGATATTTTACAGGATTTTGCTGCGGTTGTCAATGATTTGCGGAGAGAATGGAGGAGATTGGCATTGGGCAGTCTGTCGAAAAAGGGATTGCACATTATAAATGATCGTTTAGCGAACTGGCGCGGGAGCGCCCATGCCTTCCCCCGGGGGGAAGGTGGCCCGGCGAAGCCGGGTCGGATGAGGAATGCGGGCGATAACCTAAGATGACGATTCCGTAAAGACTTGCTGAAATCTTACCTGCTAAAAGGCCTGAACATGGTACAAAATCGAACATTTCCGCCCGCATTCCTCATCAGTCACCGCCTTGCGGCGGCGACAGCTTCCCCCCGGGGGAAGCCATGGCGCCCCTTCGGGGCGCTCGGTGGCCGGAGGCCACCGCAATTCCAACGCACCGCTAAACAATCATTTACCACGATATCGACACACTATCAGTCCGCGCCCTATGAAATGGATTGTTTTTATCAACTTGAGTGGTACAGGAAAAACCACCAAAAATCCCCCGGTGGGGGATAGGGATTTCTTTACAAATCATGTTGAAAACAGCAATTGACTTTCTGGGTGGAAAAGGGTAGAATACTGTTGATACACTATGTACCCCCCATGGGGTATGTGTTTGGAAATCAAGTTACATAGGAGGAATAAATTTTGAAGGATTGGGCATTTACTACCACCGTCGAGGAGATGGAAGCTGCCACCAATTCTCTGCTGGAGACCGCTGCCAAGGTTGGCGCGGACACCTGGCAGCAGCGTGCCAAGAACCAGACTCCTCACTGCGGCTTCGGCGAAGCAGGTACCTGCTGCCGGATCTGCTCCATGGGCCCCTGCCGTATCACCAAGAAGGCACCCCGGGGCATCTGCGGCTGCGATGTCCACGGCATCGTTGCCCGTAACTATCTGCGTTTCACCGTTGGCGGTACCGCCGCGCACTCCGACCACGGTCGTGAGATCATGCACACCCTGCACCAGACCAAGGAAGGCGGCAACTACACCGTCAAGGATCCCGAGAAGCTGATCCGGATCGCCAAGGAGTGGGGCGTGGAGACCGAGGGCAAGGATATCTACGATCTGGCCCACGAGATGGCTGAGATCGGCCTGCTGGAGTACGGCTTCCCCTTCGGCGAGCAGAGATTCGCTCAGCGCGCTCCCGAGTATACCAAGGAGCTGTGGCGTAAGGCTGAGATCATGCCCCGCGCCATCGACCGTGAGATCGCCACCGCCATGCACATGACCCACATGGGTTGTTCCAGCCTGCCCGAGGCTCTGATCCGTCAGGCTCTCCGTGCCGGTCTGTCTGACGGCTGGGGCGGCTCCATGATGGGCACCGAGTTCTCCGACGTCATGTTCGGCACCCCCAAGCCCATCGATACCGAGGCCAACATCGGTGTCATGGAGAAGGACAATGTCAACATCGTTGTCCACGGTCACGATCCCTCCCTGTCCGAGATGATCGTTTACTACGCCAACGACCCCGAGATGATCGCGCTGGCCAAGTCCGTTGGCGCCAAGGGCATCACCGTTTCCGGTGTCTGCTGTACCTCCAACGAGGTGGCCATGCGTCACGGCATCCCCATGGCCGGTAACTTCCTGAATCAGGAGAACGTGGTCCTGACCGGTGCCTGTGAGGCCATCGTGGTGGACGTGCAGTGTATCTTCCCCGCCCTGGGCCCCCTGTCCAAGTGCTTCCATACCAAGTTCATCACCACCTCCCCCATCGCCCGGATGCCCGACTCCGAGTTCTACCGCTTCTCCGCTGAGACCGCCGGCGAGAACGCCAAGGCAATCGTGAAGATGGCGATCGAGAATTTCAAGAACCGTACTCCCGAGCTGGTCAACATCCCGAACCAGAAGCAGAAGGCCCGTGTGGGCTACTCTGTGGAGGCCATCAAGAAGGTCCTCGACGGCGTTGCCAACTCTCAGGTGGACGAGTTCGGTACCACCAAGCCTCTGATCGAGTGTGTCCACTCCGGTGTCCTCCGTGGCGCTGTGGCGATGGTCGGCTGTAACAACCCCAAGGTCCGTCCCGACACCGCTCACATCGAGCTGATGAAGAAGATGCTGGAGAACGATATCATCGTCATCACCACCGGCTGTTCCGCGCAGGCCGCCGGTAAGGCAGGCCTCATGGATCCCGAGAAGGCCAAGGAGTACTGCGGCGCCGGTCTGAAGCGTGTCTGCGAGCTGGCCGGTATTCCTCCCGTGCTGCACATGGGCTCCTGCGTGGATATTTCCCGTATGATGATCCTGGCTGCTGATATCGCCAAGGATTGGGGTATCAACATTTCTCAGGTTCCCGTGGTTGGCTGCGCTCCCGAGTGGATGTCCGAGAAGGCCGTTTCCATCGGTAACTACGTCGTCGCCACCGGTATCGAGACCTTCCTGGGCGTTGATCCCTACTCCAAGGGCTCCGAGGAAGTCACCGAGCTGCTGCAGGGCGAAAACGGCATCAACAAGTGGGTGGAGGCCAAGTTCGTGGTCGATACCGACATCGAGAGCCTGGGCGACAAGATGATCGCCTGCATCGAAGCCAAGCGCGCCGCCCTGGGCATCTAATCAATATAGTATGTCATCGCGAGACCAGTCCGCAGACTGGTCGTGGCGATCCCCCGGATATTCCGGACTGTCCGGTGGACGGAGGAGATTGCCACGTCGCTTCGCTCCTCGCAATGACAGCAAAAAACGAGGTCTTTCCCATGAAACTAGCGATAACCGGTAAGGGCGGTGTGGGCAAAACCACCCTGTCCTCCACCCTGGCCCGGCTCTATGCCGATGAGGGCCGCACTGTCCTGGCCGCTGATGTGGACCCGGATGCCAATCTGGGCCTGGCCCTGGGCCTGAGCCAGGAAGAGGTGGATGAAATCATCCCCATCTCCAAAATGCGGGACCTGGCCAAGGAACGCACCGGCGCCAGCGACGACAATAAGTTCTACAAGCTCAACCCCTATGTGGCGGATATTCCCGAAAAATTCGCGAAAACCGTCAACGGGGTGAAGCTGCTGGTCATGGGCACCGTGGATGTGGGCGGCACCGGCTGCGTCTGCCCGGAGCACGTGATGCTCAAAAGCATCCTTTCCGCCCTGACCTACCGGAAGAACGACGTGGTCATTATGGATATGGAGGCGGGGCTGGAGCATCTGGGCCGTGGCACCGCCGCCAATATGGATCAGTTCATCGTGGTCATCGAGCCCGGCGCCCGGTCGGTCCAGACCTACCGCAACGTCAAGCGGCTGGCTCAGGATCTGGGTATCAAGCGGGTCCGCGTGGTGGCCAACAAGATTCGGGATGACAAGGATGAGGAATTCATCCGCAGCGCCATCCCGGCAGAGGATTTGCTGGGCTGCATCCATTATAATACCGAGATCATGGACGCCGACCGCAATGGAAAGTCCCCTTACGATTTCAGCCCCAAAGCCATCGAAGAAATTCGTGCGATTAAAGCGATTTTGGATCGCGATTGATTACGTCATTGCGATAAACGGAAGCACAACAAAATGCATTCTCCCGTAGGGCGAGGCTATCATCCTCGCCGACAAGGTTGGATCATTGAGATCTGCGATTGGTGCGAAACGATGGTTTCCAAAGGAATCCATCTGCTCGGTACCGACAGCGGGTCGGCGGGGATGGTATCCCCGCCCTACGCAATAAATTGTTTGGGTTTTCATAGCAATGACAGCGAAAAATAATTATCAGGAGGAAATACCGTGACACTTTTTGACAGAGTTTTCGGCGGTAACGACTACAACTATGCTCGTACCGTAGCCGCCATCGATGCGGCCATCGCCGCCAACGGCGAGGGCTGTGCCGTGTCCTTCCCCGGCACTGCTTACTCCCTGCCCTGCTACTATGGCGTCACCGGCGTGAAGATCACCACCCTGGGTGAGATGAAGGCCGCCATGGACACCATCAAGGGCATGATGACCCGCAATAACCGCCTGCAGGATGCCTTCGACAGCGGCATCGCTTCTGCCCTGTGCGCCGAGTTCCTGGAGGCCCTGAAGTACCTGAACGGTGCCGAGCCCTACGCCGAGCCCGAGATGGGCCACCTGACCGACGCCTTCGTCCGTAACCTGGGCGTGCCGCTGGTTACCGGCGATATCCCCGGCGTGGCCGTCATCATCGGCGGTGCCGAGGATCCCGCTGAGACTGTGGCGCTGGCCAAGTCCTACCAGGGCCAGGGCATCCTGGTCACCCTGACCGGTGACTCCATCAAGCATTGCGCCGAGGCCGGCATGAGCCTGGGCGAGAACGTCCGTGTGGTGCCCCTGGGCTACGAGATGCAGTCCGTCATCCACGTGGTCTCCGTGGCCGTCCGTGCCGCTCTGATCTTCGGCAACGTGACCCCCGGCGACTTCAAGGCCCTGGCCAAGTACACCATGGACCGCGTGAAGGCCTTCGTCAATGCCTACAAGCCCCTGAGCGATGAGATCGTCTCCTACGGCGCCGGTGCCATCTGCCTGGGCTTCCCCGTTGTTTCCAACGAAACCGAGAATATGTTCCGTGTTCCCAAGTCCCTGATTCAGCAGCTGGACACCGAAAAGTGGAACGCCACCTCCCTGGAGGCCCGGGACATTAAGCTGAAGATCACCAAGATCGACATCCCCGTGTCCTTCGCCACCGCTTTCGAGGGCGAGATCATCCGCCGTGGCGATATGCAGGTGGAAGTGGACGGCTCCCGTGTGGACTGCTTCGAGCTGGTCCAGACCAAGGAAGCTGCCGATATCGAGGACCACAAGATCACCGTCATTGGCCCCGAAATCGACGAGATTCCCGTGGGCTCCAAGATTTCCCTGTCCTACACCGTGGATGTGGCGGGCAAGGCCATGCAGTCCGACTTCGAGTCCGTCATGGAGCGGAAGTTCCACTCCTGGATCAACTGCATCGAGGGCGTTATGCATACCGGTCAGCGTGACATGATCCGTGTCCGTATCAGCAAGGCCGACTTCGAGGCCGGCTTCAAGTTCGCCCACATCGGCGAGGTGCTGTACGCCAAGGTCAAGAGCGAGTTCGAGGCGGTTGTGGATAAGTGCCAGGTCACCATCGTGGTGGACGCCGAGCAGAACAAGGCTCTGCGGGCCCATGCCAACGAGGTCTTCAACGCCCGTGATGCCCGTCTGGCCTCCATGACCGACGAGTCCGTGGATACCTTCTACACCTGCATCATGTGCCAGGCCTTCTCCCCCAGCCACGTCTGTATCGTCACCCCCGAGCGTCTGGGCCTGTGCGGCGCCGTGTCCTGGCTGGATGCCAAGGCCACCCAGGAACTGGATCCCGCCGGTCCCTGCCAGCCCATCGTCAAGGAAGGCTGCCAGGACGAGAAGCTGGGCCGCTACGATTCCATGGATGCTGCCGTCAACAAGTATTCTCAGGGCGCGGTCGAGAAGATCACCCTGTACTCCCTGTTCCAGGATCCCATGACCTCCTGCGGCTGCTTCGAGTGTATCTGCGGTGTCGAGCCCGTGTCCATGGGCGTCGTCATCACCTGCCGTGAGCATGCCGGCATGACCCCCCTGGGCATGACCTTCTCCGAGATGGCCTCCATGACCGGCGGCGGCGTTCAGACCCCCGGCTTCATGGGCCACGGCAAGCACTTCATCTCCTCCCACAAGTTCATCGCTGCCGAAGGCGGCCCCGGCCGTATCGTCTGGATGCCCAAGATGCTGAAGGATCAGATGCGCGAGCGCCTGGATGCCACCGCCCTGGATATGTACGGCGTGGAGAACTTCACCGACATGATCGCCGATGAAACCATCTGCACCGAGGATCCCGAGGAGCTGCTGAACTACCTGTCCGAGGCCGGCCACCCCGTCCTTGGCATGGAGCCCTTCGATATGTAATGTCCATACCCAACAGCCCCCGTCCACCGACGGGGGCTGTTTTTTGCCTTTTGGATTGTGCGGTAAATGATTGTTTAGTGGCCTAAAACGGCGCACCCAGCTACAACAACCATGTCATTGCGAGGCCGCAGGCCGTGGCAATCTCCTGGTACAACTTTGGTCCTAATTCGCACCAAAATCTATGGATAATCCCATTCTAC
>JAFTHT010000017.1 GCA_017457285.1 Oscillospiraceae bacterium
CAGCGCAGAATGGGATTGTCCGTAGATTTTGGTTCAAATGATTACCTGCATTGTACCAGGAGATTGCCACGGCCTTCGGCCTCGCAATGACATGGTTGTTTTAGCTGGGTGCGCCGTTTTAGGCCGCTAAACAATCATTTATATGTGCAACAGCTTTTCGACAGACTGAAACGAGCTGCCTTGTGGCAGCTCGTTTATTGATTCAGTTCACTTTTCTGCGGAGGGCCAGAAGGCACAGCATGGCCAGCAGGAGGATTGGCAGCACGATCAGGGTGACATCGCCGGTTTCCGGAATTTCATCCGCCAGCAGGATGCGGCCCTGGCCGTAGGGGTTGGCGTAGTCCTCCCCGATGACGCCGCCCAGGTGGTCGGTGATGTAGGCAATCAGGATTTGGTTGTCAATCATCACCTCATCCATCAGCAGCTTGTTATCCATGAAGAAGTCCACGCCACTGCCGCCCTCTTTGATCATATAGTTGTGGGAGGCCAGGGTGTAGGTGGCGTTGGGGTCGATGGGGGCGTAAGAGCCGTCATCCTGGAGAATCTGAACGTCCTTCACCCGGCGGCTTTCGCCGATGGAGGCCAGCATCCCATAGTCATCCATAACAACGCTGGTGGGCACCGTCAGATCGATGGTGTATTGCAGGCCCGACACATGGAGGAAGCTGCCGAATTCCTCCGGCGCGGCCTGGGCCGCAACCTCCAGGGTGTCCAGAATCTCCTGACCGCTGGCTTCCACCACACAAATGGTGTTGCCGAAGGGATGCACGGCAATCAGGTCGCCGTATGTAATGTCCCCAGGCTCCACAGCGGCCCGGATGCCGCCGCCGTTGATCATGCCGATATCCGCCCCCAGGGTGACCCGGTAGGCATCGGCGCAGAAGTCGCCCAGATTGGTTTCCCGGTTGCGGATAATCCGCTCCCCGGTGGTGGGGTCGTTGATTACCAGCTCCACTTCCGTGCGGCCCACAACCTCATTGAGTTTTTCCTCAAATTCCGACTGGATGCCCTTGACGAAGGCATCCGCCTCCGCATCCACCCCGGTGTAACCGGAAATCAGCTCCGTCGAAATTTCCCCATCGGGGGTAATGGTCATGACGCCGATGTTCGCCAGTTTGGTGCCGGTGGAGGTCAGGACGACCTGCTCCCCAGCCTTGTTTTCCACCATTTCCCCCTGGATGGTACTGTGGGAATGGCCGTCGATGAAGGCATCCAGGCCGGTAGTGTTGGCGATGACGTCATAAGACCGCCAAGGTGCCGATGCAGGGTCGGTGCCCAGATGGCCGATGGCGATGACCAAATCCGCCCCATCGGCTTTAGCGGCATCGATGGAGCGCTGAACGCTATCGTACAGCTGCTGTCCGTCGCCGCCCTCGCAGAAGCTGTAAACAAATTCCCCCTCCTCATTCTGGAAGAAAGTTGGGGTGGATTTTGTGAAGGTTTCCGGGGTGGAAATGCCGACATATCCGATTTTTAGGGTGCCATAAGTTTCGATGGCATAGTCATCCGCCACCCGTTCCCCGGTGGTCAGGTCGATAAAATTGCAGGATAGCAGCTTTGCATCCAGCCGCTCATCCAGGGACAGGGCCACATCCATGCCGTAGTCAAATTCATGGTTGCCGAAGGTGCAGAAATCATACCCCAGATGATTCATAATGTCCACGAGATAGCCGCCATCGGACAGGGTGCCGATGGCCTCGCCCTGGATGGCATCGCCGGCATCAATCAGGGTCACATAGGGGTTTTCCGCCTCCAGCTCCCCTTTCAGCGCAGCCAGGTTGGCATAGCCCATGGTGCCCTCCGGGCTGCCGGCATCCACGCCGCAGTGGACATCGTTGGTGTAAATCAGCACGATGTTCCCCTCCTCCGCCGCAAAAGCCCCGGTGGACAGGCAGGCCAACAGCGCAAATGCAGTCAGTAGTGCGAATAATTTTTTCATGATACATTCCTCCTATGTGGCAGATTGTGTCGTAAATGATTGGTAGTTCTAATCCTATTTTACCACCTTCCACCTCCGTTTTCAACCTGTGAACGAAGTATAAATTCTTCAAAAGGGCTTTCATAATTCATTCAAGTGTGCTATAATTGACTTGGTATGATCATTTCACTATAATCGAGGCGAATAAAGGATGAAACAAGTATCCGTGGTACTCCCCTCCCTAGATCCGGACGAGAAACTGCTTGGCACCATTGATGCGCTGCTGAAGCAGGGGTTTTCCGATATCATCCTCGTCAACGACGGCAGCAAGCCGGAAAATTTGCATTTTTTTGAAACCGCCGCGCAGCATCCTCAGGTGCAGCTGCTGCACCACCAGGTGAACAAAGGAAAAGGCGCCGCCTTAAAAACCGCCTTTCGCTGGTTTTTGGAGCATCGGCCCCAGGCTGCCGGTGTGGTTACCCTGGACGGAGACGGGCAGCATCACCCCCAGGATGCCATGAATTGCGTCCTGGAAATGCTCCAAACCGGCAAGGTAATTCTTGGCTGCCGGGATTTTAACCTGCCCCAGGTGCCCCAGCGAAGCCGAGCCGGTAACAAAATTACCTGCACCGTTTTCAAAATCATGTGCGGCATGAGCATTTCCGACACCCAGACCGGCCTGCGGGCTATCCCCACTGACGCGGTGCGGGCCTTCTGCCAGGTGAAGGGCCAGCGGTTTGAGTACGAAACGAATATGCTCCTGGCGCTGAAGGAACAGGGCATCCCCTACGGCGAAGTAAAAATTCGCACCGTCTATATCGAGGAAAACGCCAGCTCCCATTTCCGGGCAGTGCGAGATTCCTGGCGGATTTATAAGCTGATTTTGGCGCACTTTTTCCGCTATACCCTCTCCAGTCTTCTCAGCGCGGCTCTGGATATCGGCGCTTACAGCCTGCTGGCCTGGTTGCTGCGGGCCGGGCCCCATTGGGCGTTGCTCACCCTGCCATTTGTTGGAGCCAGGACCCTTTCTTCCCTGTTCAACTTCTTCATGAACAAAAAACTGGTCTTTCACAGTCATTTGAACACCGGTACCGCCCTGCTGCGTTACTACGCCCTGGCAATTCCCGTGCTGCTGGCCCAGCTCGGGCTGACGGATGGGGTTTACTGGCTGCTGCGGATTGGGCCCCACCGAGTATTTTTCCGGACGGTGATTTACGCCATCGTCATGTCAGTGCTGTATATGGCCAGCTTTATGATTCAGCAGCGCTGGGTCTTTTCAAAACACCCCAAGAAAGAGGAAAAACAATGAAAAATAGCACAAAACGACTGGTTTGGACCATCATAGGCCGGACAGCGCTGATGTTTTTTACCATCATCCTGCTGCTCCTTCTGGGTCTTGTGATGATTCTGAACCTGATGTTCAACGGTCCCTCCGAGGCCGCCTGCAAGGTGCTGACCAGCTCCCTGCATGAAGCCAGCGCCACAAAATGGGTTCCCGCCCTGTTCCTGGGACAGGAGAAGGTGGATCAGATCCTTTACGGCGGTGCAGAAGTGCTGAAGGATTCGCAATCCACCCCCACTGCCCCGACCACCCCCAGTGTCAGCCCCTCAACCCCGGAGGACCCCTCCAGCCCCAGCACCGACCCCACCGTGCCACCCGCCTCCGTTCCCGACGACAGCACCTCTAATCCCGGGAATATCCATATCAATATGGACAGCATTCTCAATCCCAATGTGGACGAGTGGAAGAATTACCCCGACGGCGTTCGCATCGAATATGTCAGCGGCGACACCTTTAACGCCTATGTCATGATTATCCGGGATCCCTCCAAGGTCTATCTGGCCACCTCCTCCGAGGAATTTTCCAAAGATGTGCCCGGCACCCGGATTACCGACGAAATTGAAACCCAGGGGGCCATCGCCGCCATCAATGCCGGCGCTTTCTTCGATAACGGCACCTCCGACAAGTCCGTAGGCTCCGTGCCCGAGGGATTGGTGGTTGCCGGAGGCAAAGTTGTCTGGAATTCCGGTGCCGCTCCGGAGCAGGGCTTCGTGGGATTCAACCAGGACAATGTACTGGTGGTTGCCCAGACCATGACCGCCTACCGGGCCCAGGAGCTGGGCATCCGGGACGGCTGCTGTTTCGGCCCCGTGCTGATTACCAATGGCGAAATCAATGAAATTGAATACAATTCCAACTCCGGCTACAACCCCCGGACCGCCATCGGCCAGCGCGCTGACGGTGCGGTGCTGTTTGTCTGCATCGATGGTCGGCAAACCAGCTCCCTGGGCGGCACTTATGCGGATCTGATTGATATTATGGTAGAATATGAGGCGGTGAACGCCTGCAATCTGGACGGCGGCTCCTCCACCGTCATGCTCTACCGGGATCAGTACGGTCGCTACAGCGGCTCTGACCAGCCCCGCTACGGCGCCAACGGGGACGTTGTGATGATCAACAACTACTCTCTGCTCCAGGCCAAGCCCCGGCGGATGCCCACCTTCTTTATGGTGCGGCCCAGTGAGGAGGGTTGATGATGCGATTCAAGGCATTTTTTCAAAAACTGAGCCGAAAGCGGCTGTCCACCGGTGCTTTGGTCTATTACAGCATTTATCTGATTCTGATTATCGTGTTCTTCGTGGGCATGACCTTTGCCACCGTGGCACTGCGGAACTGGCTGGTGAATTTTGAAGCCTCTCAGCCGGAACACAAGGCAGAACAGGTATTCAGCCAGCACTTTGCCAACCCCGATTGGGAGGGCCTTTACGAGGAATACGGCCCCATCCGGGGCTACGAGTTCATGGATGCCAAGGACTACGCCAGCTACATGGACCGCACCCTGGATAACTCCAGAATTGTCAAGTACAAGACCTCTGCCGGTCTTTCCGGCGGAGAGAAATATGTGATTCGGGCCATTTTGGAGGATGGGCGTTATTTCAATTTTGCCACCTACACCCTGAAGGACCTGAACAAGGGCACCGATGCCACCGCCAATTGGCAGCTGGCCGAAATCAAACTCATGGTCTGGGGCAGCCAGCCCCCGGAGCGCCCCGTGGAGCCCACTACACCCACAGAGCCCTCCGAACCCCCTACGGAGCCCAGCGTTCCCCCGGTGGAGCCGCCCCAGGAGCCGGTGCTTTACCACTGTACCGTTCTTGCGGACCCAGCTCATACTGTCACCGTCAACGGCATCCCGCTGGATGAAAGTCATATCATTCGTTCCGTAACCACCAAGGCGGAGGATTACCTTCCCCAGGGGCTCCACGGCTATCGACTGGTGGAGCTGTACATCGACGGTCTGACCGAAGCCCCAGAGGCTGTCCTGACAGATAAATCCGGCAATGTAATCCCCATGGTATACGATGAGGTAACCTCCACCTATACCCAGGATTTGAGCCCAACACCCATGGGCGATGGCGAGCAAACCGCCATCCTCAGCGCCGCCACCACCTATTGCAAGTACATGATTAACGCCGCCACCAAGACGGAGTTGAAGCAGTACTTCGACACCAACCAGCAAATCTATGCCACCATCACCGGCAACGACACCTGGATGCAGAGCTACTCCAGCTATGATTTTGCCGATAACCAGCAGGTTTCCGACTACTACCGCTACAGTGACACGCTGTTCTCCGCCAGGGTCACGCTGACACTGAATGTGACCCGGAAGGATGGCTCCGTAAAAATCTACGAGCTGGATACCACCTTCTTCATGGAGCGGCAGGGCGAGGGCTGGAAAGCGGTCCAGATGACTAATGTGGATGTGCAGGCCCAGACCGCCCTGGTGCGACTGAACTATATGCAAGACGATGAGCTGCTGCTCAGCGAGCTGGTGGATGCCGATGCCAACCGCATCACGCCCCCTGCCGTCACCGGCGGCCAGGGTGAAGTGTTCCTGGGCTGGTTCACCAAAACGACGGCGGAAAACGGCGATATCACCATGAATCTGAAATTCCGCCCCAATGACAGCGGCAGCGTTATCCTGCCTGCGGACTACACCCTGGAACCCATGACGCTCTACGCCCTGTTTCAGGCTGAGGAGGGCTGAGGATGTTCGGATATTTGGCAGAGCATTTCGATTTACCGATTCTGGACTGGATTGCGGCGAACCTGTGGTGCCCCTTCCTGGACTGGATGATGCCCCTGATCACCCTGCTGGGTGACGCCGGAATCTTCTGGATTGCCATTGCGGTGGTGCTGCTGTTCTTTCCCAAGACCCGCAAGGTGGGCCTTGGCATGGGTGCGGCGCTGATAATGGGGCTATTGGTGTGCAATGTGACTCTAAAACCCCTAATTGCACGGATTCGCCCCTATGACTACCAGTTCGACCATTTTGGCGTGACCATCAAGCTGCTGATTGAGGCCCAGCACGATTTTTCCTTCCCCTCGGGCCACACCATTGCCTCCTTCGAGGCGGCCACGGTGCTGCTGATCCACAGCAAAAAGGCCGGCATCCCGGCTATGATTCTGGCCTGTCTGATTGCCTTCTCCCGGCTGTACCTGTACGTCCACTACCCCACCGATGTGATTGCCTCTGTTATTCTGGGCATCGGCTTCGGATTTCTGGGTAACTGGCTGGTGCAAAAGGGATTCGCGCTGTACGAGAATCGAAAATAAGCAAACCCGGGCCGCTGCGTTTTTGCAGCGGCCCGGTTGTGTTATTCCTCTGGAATGACCCGGCCCTCTTCATCCAGGGCGAAGTCAAATACGGCATTGTAGCCATTCATCTTGTCGATGATCCGGTCAAATTCCTCCCCATGTACCAGGGTGGGCTGGTAATCGTTGCGTGTGTTGGTGCTGGAGAGCTTGCAAGGGATGAACCTGGCATCCACATCACTCTGGAGTTCACCATCCACCACTGTAAAGGTCTGCTGGAAAATGCCGCTGTCCTTATCGTCGGGATTTTTGTTGCCGCCGTAGCAGAAATTGCCCAGGCTATAGCAAATCATCTTGCCCTTGTACATCTGCATCCCCTGCAGGATGTGGGGATGGTTGCCCACCACCAGGTCGTAACCAATGTCGATGGCCCGGCGGCCCAGATACTTCTGGTTATCATCCACCTCAACCACATAGTTGGTACCCCAATGAATGCAGGCCACCACGATGGCGCAGCCCTGCTCCCGCAGATAGCTGTAGCCCTCCTTCAGCCAGGTGTCCCCCACCCAGCCGGTGACGGACACGATACCCACCTTCACGCCCTTGACCTCGCAAATGGCGTAAAGGTCATCGAAGCAATAGGTGATGCCGGCTTCTTCTAGCACCTCCATGGTTTCGTCGCATCCGGACTGGCCATAATCCAGCCGGTGGTTGTTGCCCATGGTTGCCACTTCCACAGAAGAACCGGTCATAATCTGCACATATTCCGGGTCACCCTTGTGGTTCCATTTCTTATCCTGCCGGTCCTCGGAGGTGGTTAAGGAGCCCTCCAGATTGATAATCGTCAAATCATCCTGCTGAAAAATCTCCCGCACGCCCTGGAGGAAATAATCCGGGCCCTTGTTGTCGTACATCTCGGAAAAGGAATTCCAGTAGCTATGCTTTTGATTCTGGCCGAAGGTGCAGTCGCCAGTGAAGGAGAGGGTGATTTGCACCACCTCCGGCTCCGGAATAGTGGGCTCCGTGGTCGGCTCAGTTGTTGGCTCGGTGGTGGGTGCCGTTGTCGGTTCGGTGGTGGGTTCCGTCCCAGGCTCGGTGGAGGGCTCCGTGATGGGAGCCGTGGTTTCCGGGATGCTTGGGGCTGTTTCCGGCTCCGTGGGCTCCGTTTCGGGTGGCACCGTCACGGTGATATAAGTAGGATCCCCCACGGTGGGGGCGGTAGTGGACGGCTGCTGCCCATTCCCAGGAAGGCAGCCGGTCAGACACAGTACCAGCGCCACCAGCAGCGCAAAGGCTGATTTTTTATTCATATACGGCTCCTATCCGCTTTCGCATGGTTAATCAGGCATCTTAAAACCGATTTTTGAGATGTCTTTTCCATTTTATCATAGTATCCTGCAAATATCAACCGCAAAATCCCCTTTCCCTCTGGACAATCGACCCCTGTTTTGGTATAATTATACGGCAAATATTGAAACAGGAGGAATCAACATGAAAACTCGCTTCACACGTTCCATCAGCTGGATTCTGACCCTGGCGATGGTTGCTGCATTTGTGCTGCTGCCCATCCCTGCCAGTGCCGCTCCGGCTGATGCCGCCCCTCTGAGCATTCAGGACGGCGTGACTCTGCACTGCTGGAACTGGTCCTTCAAGAGCATCGAAGAAAAAATGGAGACCATCGCCGCTTTGGGCTACACCTCCATCCAGACCTCTCCCATCCAGCAGGCCAAGCAGGCCACCGCTGAGCATCCCAGCAACGACTGGTGGGTCTACTACCAGCCCAGCGCTTTCCACATCGATAACACCGGCACCAGTGCCCTGGGCACCAAGGCCGACTTCATCAGCATGTGCGAGGCAGCCCATGCCCACGGCATCAAGGTCATCGTAGACGTGGTCGCCAATCACATGGGCAACAGCGAAACCGGTGCCAACGGTCTGGCCAACAGCATCGTTGCCGACCTGAAAAACGACACCGATTGCTGGCACGACATCAATAAGAACACCAATAATTATGGCGACCGCAAGGAAGTGACCCAGTACTGCATGGCCGGTCTGCCGGACCTGAACACCGCCAACCCCAAGGTGCAGGGCATGGTCCTGGACTTCCTGAAGGAATGCATCGATGCCGGCGCGGATGGCTTCCGCTTCGATGCCGCCAAGCACATCGAAACCCCCGATGATGGTGCTCTGGCCAGCGACTTCTGGCCCAACGTTATCAACGGCGCCAAGGAATACGCCCAAAGCAGCCGCGGCATCGAGCTGTACTGCTACGGCGAAGTGCTGGATGCCCCCGGCGGCAATGTGGGCATCGGCTCCTACACCAAGTATATGAGCGTTACCGACAATTCCTGGGGCAACAGCGTTCTGTCCATCGTTCGCAACGGCGGCTCTCTGGCCTCCAACTATCACAAGCAGGCGGATGCCAACCAGCTGGTGCTGTGGGCCGAATCCCACGACACCTTCGCCGATGGCTCCACTTACGACATTTCCGAGGAATCCATCAACAAGGCCTGGGCCCTGGTGGCTGCCCGGTCAGATGCCATGGGCCTGTACCTGGCCCGTCCCGCCAACATCTCCCAGTACCTGGGCACCGCCTCCAATACCGCCTGGGCCTATCCCGAGGTGGCGGCTGTGAACCAGTTCCATAACACCTTTGCCGGCCAGGGCGAATATGTGGCCAACGAAAGCGGCATCGCCTATGTGGAGCGGGGTAACGCCGGCGTGGTGCTGGTGAATACCAAGGGGGGCTCCGTTGATGTCAGCGTCACCGCCCACACCATGGCCGATGGCACTTACACCGATCAGATTTCCGGCAACACTTTCACCGTGGCCGACGGCAAGATTTCCGGCACCATCGGCAGCTCCAGCGGCATCGCCGTTGTCTACCAGACTGAAAGCTGCACCCACACCACCCATGACCTGGACGGCTTCTGCGCCGACTGCCACGCCCTGGTTGGCCACAGCTACGACGAAAACAGCACCTGCTCCTGCGGCGATGTGAAGGTGGCCCTGCGGACCGTTTACTTCGTCAACACCGCCAACTGGTCCACCGTCAACTTCTACTGCTGGTACACCCCCACCGACATCGTTTCCGATGCCTGGCCCGGCACCGCCATGACCCATGTGGAGGATAATATCTATTGCTGCACCATCCCCGAGGATGCACCCAATATTATCTTCAACGACGGCAGCACCCAGACTGACGACCTTCTGCTGCCCTCCGTGGGCAGAGGGGTGGATATGTTCACCTACAGCACCGGCAAGTGGACCACCTACGCCCCCGCTACGGACCCCACCGACCCCAGCACCGAGCCTACAGAGCCCAGCTCTGAGGTCACCGAGCCCAGCTCCGAAGTCACCGAACCCAGCTCTGAGGTTACCGAGCCCAGCTCCGAGGCTACTGAGCCCAGCTCCGAGGCTACTGAGCCCAGCTCCGAGGCTACTGAGCCCAGCTCCGAGGCTACTGAGCCCAGCTCCGAGGCTACTGAGCCCAGCTCCGAGGCTACTGAGCCCAGCTCTGAAGCTACCCAGCCCAGCGACACCGGCAGCCAGTCTGCGAAGAAGAACAATTCCAACACCCTCCTCGTCATCGTATTCATCGCCGCCGTTGTGGTGATTGTTGGCGCTGTCTTCGGATTTGTTCTGAAAAAGAAAACCGCAAAGAAATAAACGCAACGCCCTCGGAACCTGACGGTTCCGAGGGCTTATTTATGCCGAGCATCTCGTAGATGATTGGGGGCCTCTAAAAACTGATTTTCGAGGGGGCGGTGGTTATTTTGTCGCAAATTGAAGTCACGAAAACACCAGGAATACTGGATGTATTTCGGTGTTTTCGGGGCGAAAAGTTGCGGCAAAAGATACGCCGCTTCGCCGAAAAGGAGTTTTTAGAG
>JAFTHT010000003.1 GCA_017457285.1 Oscillospiraceae bacterium
ATCCTGAGTGAGCATAGGGGGCCTCCTTTGAGTGGATTGGTGGTACTTTTTATTCTAAGGATTTTGTTCCCTATGCTCAACTATTAAATTATGACTTCGGGGTCAGGCTCATCGCCTGACCCCAACATTTATTATAGAACCAGAACAAAACCACCCCAGAGCGACGCTCCGGGGTGGTTTTTCCATTATTTCAGTTCGTAGAAATATTTCAGAATCATCTTGTCCAGATAGGCCTCGTCCAGGTGGAACTCCATAAATTCCTTGCCTTTGACATTTTCGCCCTCCGGGGAAATCATATCAGCCAGGGTATAATCCTTATACCGATTCGCCATATTCACGATGGCGTTATTGCTGCAATCGGTAATCATGTAGTCCTTCACATCCTCTAGGGCACCAAGCATGAAGGACGGGTCGGACTCCAGCTTGCTCCGAAGGGATTCCATGAAACCTTTCATATAGGCCCGATGCCGTTCCATTCGATTCAGATTCAACTGATTTCCCAGATGATGACGGACCTGAACAAAATTCTTGGCTTGTTCCCCCCAAAGGGTCACCGTTCCAATGGGAATATTGGAATCCACCTCCGAGAAATCGTCGGTAACTTCAACGGTAACACCATCCACCGCATCATTCAAAATGGCGATGGCATCCATATTGATGGTCACATAATAATCAATTTGAAGGCCGTACAACAAATCCGAAACGGTTTTTTTCAGGTTTTGACTGCTGTCTTCAAGGCCGGAGCCATAGGTATGGGCCAGGGCCAGCTGACCATGGCGGCTGCCGGCAGGCTTTCCGCCGATGCCCAGAACGGGCATATCCACCATACTGTCGCGGTTCAGGCTGATGATATCCAGCTTCTTGTTCGTTTCGTCGAAAATCAGCAGCGAAATCATGTCCGCCTCTGCCTCATTATTATAGGCACCGCTGGACACCATGGGGCCTTCGGTATCCACACCGGTCAGAAGTATGATGGTGGTATCCAGCTTGGGATAATATTCGACACCATCTCGCACGATGGTTCTATCTATGCCATCCTCCGCAGGCTCGGCACCCATATTAAAAACAGTGGACTCCAGAATCCGGAGCCCACTGTATATCAGCACGAGCACCAGGATAAGGATCGCAACAACGATAACGACTTGTTTACGCTCGTCTTTACGTTTCATATCGCACATCCTATTCCTGCGAATGTAATTACTTGCCGCTCTTCTTCATGCTGCGGCTGTAAACCACAGTCAGAGCAACAACCGCAATCAGGCAGACAACGGCCACGCCGCCCCACAGCATCAGCTGCTTACCGGAATCATCGCCGGTCTGGACAGGGGGCTTAACATCTTCTTCGGTTTCAACGGAGAAGGAAACAGGGCAGAAATCCTCGGCCACAACGGTGACAGTACCGTCGCCGTTATTGGTGGAGGAAACCACAGACTTCCACTCCTCGTGCTTGTAGGTCATGGCATAAACATCCTGGTCAGCATCAACGCCCAGGTCGAAGATAATTTCGATGGTAACACCGACGGGCTCCAGAATGGTAGGATGGTCCACCTCGGAATCGGAATTGCACAGGAAAGTCACGTCGAACAGGTCACGGATGACCATCTTGGAAGCATCCAGGCCGAAAGCCTCGGCATAGGGCAGGGTCATCTCGCCGCTGAGCAGCTTGGCATAGACATCCAGCAGCAGCTCCTCAGCCGCATCGGGAATCAGGGTAGAAGTAGCAGCATCGGCAACAGCGGTGATAACCAGGCATTCGGAGTAGACATAGCCGATAACCTGGCCGCCCTCGTCCTTAATAATACCCAGAGCGGGGTTGCCATCGGGATCGATGACGGGAACAATCTGGGGCGCGGGTTTATTGGTAACGCTGGGAGTAAACTCGTTAGCCGCGGACGCGGGGACCACCAGAGTGGCGCAAAGCATCAGCACGGTAAGCAGGGCGATAATCTTCTTCATAAAAACTCAACTCCATTTCAAATATTCCACACGCCCGTCGGCGCATTGGTCAACAAAATCAGGGATTACTGTTCTTTTTCAGCCTTGGCACCACGGGAAGCATAGCTGCCCTGATAGCGGCTGTAGTAGCGGCGATAGCCCTTGTAGTAGCGCTTGCCATAGCGGGCGGATTCGTCGCTGGTGCAGTTCAGGACCACACCCAGGATACGGGCATCCACGAACTTGAACTGGCTCACCGCATCGGCCAGGGCGTTGCGGTCGCAGTAGTTCTGGCGAACCACCAGCAGGACACCGTCCACCAGCTTGGCCGCCACCAGCGCATCGGATACCTCGCCAACAGGGGGCAGGTCCAGGATGATGTACTCATAGCTGGAGCGGAGCTCATCGAGCATATTCTGCATCCGCTCGGAGCTGAGCAGCTCGATGGGGTTGGGGGGATTCCGGCCGGAGGAAACCACATCAAAGTGGCAATCCTCGGTGGCGTATTTCTGAATCACATCCTGTTTGTCCACCTGACGGGTCAGGTAGTTGGACAGACCGGGGGTTTTCTGGATGGGCAGCTTGGCGTTCAGGGAGGGACGGCGCATATCGCAGTCAATCAGCAGCACACGCTTATCCAGCTGCGCCAGGGAATGGGCCAGGTTAACGGAGGACAAGCTCTTGCCTTCGCCGGCCAGGGCGCTGGACACACCAATGATGTGGCAGTCGTGGCCATCCACGAAGGAGAACTGCAGCTTGGTCCGCAGCAGCTTGTAGGCCTCGGAGGCGGCGAAGCTGATGCCGGAACCAATCAGAACCGGCTTCTTATCCCCTGTCAGGGCACCGGTACGGGATTTACTGTCGCGGTAGTAGTAACCACCCTTGTTGGCATTGAGCATATCGGGGACGGCAGCCAGGACGGGATGGTTGCAGCAATTCTGCACATCCTCTTCCACACGGATAACCACATCGAACAGCTCCCGCAGCAACAGGACACCGGCGCAAAGCACGAAGCCCACCAGGAAGCCCAGCAGGGCATTCCGGGAATAGCTGGGAGAACTGGGGCCAGTGGGAAGCACGGGTCTATCCACGACGCTGGCGGATGCATTTTCTACCACCTCACCGATTCGGGCAGGCAGAACATCGACAATGGCATTGGCAATATTCTCCGCCTCTTTGGGGTCGGTGCTGGTCACCTTGACCTGGAAAATTTCGGTACCGTTCACCGAAGCGGCGGAAATCATGTTTCTCAGCTCACCGACACTACGGGTGGAACCGGCCTTATCCTTGACCATTTTCAGGGTTTCCCGGCTTTCCAGGATAACCGAATAAGTATCGACCAGGCTTTTCCGGGCATTCAGGTCGCTGGTTGTCAACACATCGCTGATATTGATATCACCCAGGACGCTGCTGTTATTAACATAGAACATAGCTGCGGCATCGTACTTCGGGGCCACAAAATAATAGGTGCCAGCAAAGGTAACCACCGCGCACAGGACGCTGACCAGAATAATCAGCCAGCTTTTTCGCAGGAGGCTCGACATCATCTGCCGAAGGTCTACCTCCCTGCTGGATTCTTTTTCTTTTTCCTTATCGCTCATTCACAATGCCTCCAAATCCAGGCGTTTATCTTAAAGGGGCGCACCCAAGGCGCTACTACCCCATTCGATAGCTAGATATATAATACCAACTTCTGCGGCCGTTGTCAATATGAAAACCTTACATTTTTCTCCACACCATTTTGTTCACTATGCCTGTATAGCTTTGAATAATCTTAATAATCTTCATAGAAACGTCCTCCCCATAGTCAGGGACCGGGATGCCATGGTGGGCCGCGGCGTTCATTTCCACCGCCGTATCCACCGCCTGGAGGAGGGAATCTCCATCGATGCCCGCCAGCAGGAAGCAGGCCTTGTCCAGGGCCTCGGGCCGCTCGGTGGAGGTGCGGACGCACACCGCCGGGAAGGGGTGGCCCACAGAGGTGAAGAAGCTGGATTCCTCCGGCAGGGTGCCGGAATCGGAAACCACCGCGAAGGCGTTCATCTGCAGGCAATTGTAATCGTGGAAGCCCAGGGGCTCATGCCGGATGACCCGGCGGTCCAGTTGGAAGCCGGACTGCTCCAGCCGCTTTTTGGACCGGGGGTGGCAGGAATAGAGGATGGGCATATCATACTTCTGCGCCATGCGGTTGATGGCGGTGAAGAGGGACAGAAAATTCTTTTCCGTGTCGATATTTTCCTCCCGGTGGGCGGAAAGCAGGATATATTTCCCCTTTTCCAGGCCCAAACGGGTGTGAATATCACTTTTTTCGATTTTGGGAAGGTTGCTGCGCAGCACCTCCGCCATGGGGGAGCCGGTGACGTAGGTCCGCTCCTTGGGCAGGCCGCAGTCCGCCAGATACCGGCGGGCGTGCTCGGAGTAGCACAGGTTCACATCGGAGATGATGTCCACGATCCGGCGGTTGGTTTCCTCCGGCAGGCACTCATCCTTGCAGCGGTTGCCGGCCTCCATGTGGAAAATGGGGATATGGAGCCGCTTGGCGCCGATGACAGACAGGCAGGAATTGGTATCCCCCAGCACCAGCACCGCGTCGGGCTGGATTTTCGCCATCAGCTGGTAGCTCTTGGCGATGATATTGCCCATGGTTTCGCCCAGGTCGTTGCCGACTGCGTCCAGGTAAACCTCCGGGTCGGCAAGCTCCAGGTCTTTGAAGAACACGCCGTTGAGGTTGTAATCGTAATTCTGGCCGGTGTGGGCCAGCACGGTGTCGAAATAGGTTCGGCACTTTTTGATGACCTCCGACAGCCGGATGATCTCCGGCCGGGTGCCGACAATAATCAGCAGCTTCAGCTTTCCATTGTTTTTGAACATAGCGTTCTCCTATTTATAATGTATCCGCAACAGATGGTACGGGAATTGATCGTTTCGTGGAGCAACAAAAACCATGTCATTGCCACATCCCACGGCTTCCTCGCAATCATCACGTGTTTTCACATCACGATGAACGAAAGTCTCCGTAGGGGAGTTCTTTCATATCAATGACGGTGGGGCTTACCCCAGCCAAATATCACGAATTGCGGCGATTTCCCGGGGGGTAACCCCAATTTCCAGCAGATAATTTTCCACATTTTCCTGCATGGTGTCGCCGTCGTAGGTTTCCAGCCGGTTCACCATATCCTTCAGCCGCGTGCGGTTGACATCGGCGGACATGAGAGCCGACAGCTCGAAATCCCGAATCAGGTCCTCTTCGCTGACCCCCAGCAGTGCCTGCAGCAGGTAGCAAACGGTGCCGGTCCGGTCGGTGCCATCGGTGCAGTGGAGGTAGGCGGGGTAATTGTCCCGGTCAGCCAGGTCCGCGAACAGATTCCGAATCACCGGGCTCCCCTCCGCGGTGAAAATGCCGGTATAGGGCTGAACAGCGTAGACGCTATGCTCCACATTGGCCCCCAGGGGCGTATCCCCATCGGTGCCGCGCAGATCCATATCGTTCCGGACAGCCAGCCGCCGGGTCAGATTATCCCGACCCTCCTGGGTGGCGTTCTCCGGTGCGGCCCCCCGATACAGCAGCCCCTGCAGAAGGGTCTTGCCGTCGGTGGTGGTCCAGCCGCCCACATCCCGGGCGTTATGCAGACCATTGATGTTGAAAATCCGGGGGCCGGAGGCGGTTTCGAAGCTGCCGAAGGCACCGTTTTCCGTGCCGTCGGACAGGTACACCGTCACCCGGTAATGGTAGACCGTACCGGTTTTCAGGTTCCACAGCTCCACGCTCCGCTCCTTGGCGGCCAAATCATAGCTCCAGGCCTTGGTAAAAACCGTCCGCTCCGAGATTTCCACCTTGGAGGCCACCACGGTGCAATCCCCTGGGAGGCTCAGCACCTCAAACGACAGGTTCACCGGCGCACCCACATCCAGCCGCTGACCGGTCTGATGGTAGGAATCCAGCACATCCGCCACCGGGGCGGTGATGGGGGCATTCATATACGCCTGGGCGCCCTGGCCAATCAGCGTCAGGGGCTCGGAGAAATGGGGGATTTTTAGGGACAGCGTCCCTGCCTCCACCTGAACGGAGGGCTGTGTGGGCTGCTCCTGGGTGGACACGGTGGTCCCCTGCCCATCCTCCGGGGGCTGTTCGTTCAGCGCAACCGCTATCAGCGTAATCAGCAGCACAAAAAATACCGCCACCCCCGCCAGCTGCAGCTTGTATTTGCCGACAAGGTTCCAGAATTTGCTTCTGGACTTCTTTTTCTTGGACTTATGATGGTGAGAATGGTGGTGGTGATGATGCTGTCCCACCGATTCCTTTTTTTCTTCTTCAGACATTGGTCGATCCTCTCTTTTCCGGGAGCCTTAGACCGGCTCGCCAACGGTATCCGGGTGGCCCGGGTCGAAGGGCTCGTTGGCCCACATCACCGTGACCAGGTTTTCGGTATCGCTCAGGTTGATAATGTTATGCGTATAGCCGGGAAGCATATGAATTGCCTGGATTTCCTCCCCGGAAACTTCAAATTCCAGCACTTCCTCCGTGCCAATCTTCCGCATTTGAATCAATCCCCGACCCGCCACCACGATGAAAAATTCCCATTTGCTGTGGTGCCAGTGCTGGCCCTTGGTGATGCCGGGCTTCGAAATATTGACGCTGAACTGGCCGCATTTTTCGGTCCTCAGCAGCTCCGTAAAACTGCCACGGCTGTCCACGTTCATTTTCAGCGGGAAGGAAACCTTCTCCTTCGGCAGGTAGGAAAGGTAGGTGGAATAGAGCTTTTTTTCGAAAGAATCCGCCGGAATTTCCGGCATAACCAGGGTTTTTGGCTGGTTTTTGAAATTTTCCAGCAGGTTGACGATTTCGCCCAGCGTCACCTTGTGGGTGGTGGGCACATGGCAGTAGCGGCTGCCGGCGATGGGGGTCAGGCCATCGTAATCGCAGCGATGCTCCCTGCTTTCCAGGGCAGCGATCATCTCCTCCACCAAATCGTCGATGTACAACAGCTCCAGCTCGATGGCCGGGTCTGTGACGGTGATGGGCAAATCATTTGCCATGTTGTGACAGAAGGTGGCTACGGCGGAATTATAATTGGGCCGGCACCACTTGCCGAAGAGGTTGGGGAACCGGTACACCAGTACCCTGGCCCCGGTTTCTTCGCCATAGCGGAAGAACAGCTCCTCCCCGGCCAGCTTGGATTTGCCGTAGTCCGACTGGCCGTAGCGGCCGATGAGGGTGGCCTGGATGGAGGAGGACAGCATCACCGGACAGGTGTTGCCCTGCTCCTTCATACTATTTAATAATGTAGAGGCGAAGCCAAAATTGCCCGCCATGAACTGGCTCTGGTCCTTGGGCCGGTTGACCCCCGCCAGGTTAAAGACGAAATCCGCCCGGCGGCAAAATTGGCTCAGCAGGCCGGGGTCGGTGTCGATGTCGTACTCAAAAATCTCGTCCACAGCAACCTGCCGGGTCCGGTCCTTGCCATCCCGGATGTTTTTCAGGGCCGATACCAGATTTTTCCCCACGAAGCCCTTGGCTCCGGTAACAAGAATATTCATGCCTTGCCCTCCGCCGCCAATTCATCCCGGATGTATTGCAGGGACAGCAGCTTTTCCTTCACCTGCTCCACGGTCATTTGGGCGGTGTTGCTGCTGTTGAACTCGGTCAGGGGGTTGCGCGCCACGCTGCCCTCTTTGAAATACTTGTCGTAATTCAGGCCCCGCTTGTCGCAGGGGACCCGGTAGAAGTCCCCCAGATCCACGGCGTGTTCGCATTCCTCGTTGGTCAGGAGGGTTTCGTACATTTTCTCGCCGTGGCGGATGCCAATGACCTTGATCTCATGGCCGGGGGCGAACAGCTCCGTAACGGCCTTCGCCAGGGTCCCGATGGTGCAGGCCGGGGCCTTTTGCACCAGAATATCGCCGCTTTCGCCCTTCTCAAAGGCGAACAGCACCAGCTCCACCGCCTCCTCCAGGCTCATGACGAACCGGGTCATGGTGGGCTCGGTGATGGTGATGGGCTTGCCGGCGCGGATCTGGTCAATCCACAGGGGCACCACACTGCCCCGGCTGCACAGCACATTGCCATAGCGGGTGCAGCAGATTTTGGTGGCCTTGGTGGTGCGGCTCTTGGCCACCACGACTTTTTCCATCATGGCCTTGGAGGTGCCCATGGCGTTGACGGGGTAGGCGGCCTTGTCGGTGGACAGGCAAATGACGCTCTTGACCCCCGCCTCGATAGCGGCAGTCAGCACATTATCGGTGCCGATGACGTTGGTTTTCACCGCCTCCAGGGGGAAAAACTCGCAGGAGGGCACCTGTTTCAGGGCCGCGGCGTGGAAAATATAGTCCCCCCCATGCATGGCGTTCTTCACGGACTGGATATCCCGCACATCGCCAATGTAGTAGCGGATTTTCTCCGCCAGCTCCGGCCACTTGGACTGAAATTCATGGCGCATATCATCCTGCTTCTTCTCGTCTCTGGAGAAGATCCGGATTTCTCCGATATCCGTGTTCATAAAATAATGCAGCACCGCGTTACCAAAAGAACCAGTACCGCCGGTGATCAGCAGGGTCTTATTTGCAAACAGCGACATAGTCTTTCCCCTCTTTTTCCAGCTTCTCAATAAACCTTATTGATGATGCCGTAGTCCTTTTTCTTTTTGGAATCGTCACCCACATGGTACATACCGCTGACGGTGAAATCATCCCAAGGGTGCTTTCTGGTCCGGAGCAGAATCTGCATGGCCCGCAGGACACTGCCTTGGCTGATAAGCAAGATTCTTTTGCCCGCATACTGCTGGTTGATGAGCTCCAGAACGTCCACGCAGTTGGCGATAACCGTTCCCCAGGAGGTGCCATTAGGCGTTCTGGCGAACATATTGTTTTCGATCTCCCGGGCGACAAAGGTGGGGTCATGCTCCAAATCGTAGAAAGACTTGTACTCCCAGCCGGTATTATTGATACCGTGGAGCTTCTCCACCCGGACGCACTGGAACTTCTGGGGAGTCTGCATAATCAGCTCCTTGGTGTTCACCACTCTGGCAATAGGACCGAACAGCGCCACATCGAAGTTGTAGCCGTCCAACTCTTTAGCCTGCTTGTTGGTAATGGCGATGCCGTTTTCTGTGAAACCGCAGTTATCGGAGGTGTCGCTCATAAATTCATGCTTCGCCACCGCCTCCGTTTCAACGTGGCGGATCAGGTGGATGGATTCACAGTTTACGGCAGGGATGACCGTGCCAGGGATATAGTCAATCTTGCCGGTTTGCTGATCGATGGCGATGCCCCACTTGGCAAGATTTTTGGTAATTCTTTCTTTTTCCGCTGCCGGAATAGTATTGACGTCGAACATACGTATTCCTCTCTGATTGCTTATTTCTGCAGAATTTGAATAACCTTGGAGGTCAGATCATTATCGATGATGTATTGATATACCGCCTCGGGGACCATTTGTTTCCAGTTATCTCCGTCCACGATTTTCTGACGGATTTCGGTGCTGCACATCTTCTTCTCCCGGTCGTCAAAGAGAACCACCGTACCGTAGCCCAGGGATTTGAGCCGGTTCAGCTTTTCATAGCCCCATTTATCGTAGATCGTAAAAAACGAGGTGGCGTGCAGCGGAACATAGTTGTAGAGGATCTCAGGCCGTTCGATGGGATACGGTACGATTTCAAAATCCTCCCGCTTCACGCCTGCTCCCAGCAGGGCGAGCTTGACCATATTATAGCGCTCGTAATAGGTAAAGGGATTGGAAGCAGCCTCACTCCTGTGGGGGTCCACCTCTTCCCGAATGAGCGTCGCATTCTCAGGAGACGTAATACCCACGATCAGCTTCTTGCACTGCTCTTTGGCAAGCAGCGCGTAGTTCAGGTGGTCATTGTGAAACAGCTGAAATCTGCCGTGAATAAATCCTAATTCTACCATTGTATTAACCTCCATCATTGGTTACGGAAAAACATTTTTTAATAATCTCTTTTCGCAGGTACGGAATCGGTGTCCTGGCCACGCCATCTTCAAAACGGATGCCAAAAATCTCAGCAATCCGCCTTTGGTAGACCGCCGAATCGCAGACGAAATAACTGCAATGGTGCCAGATGTCGATGATATTAAGCATCCAGCTGTCCAAGCTGCTGTTGAACCACTGCCGTATGCGGGGCAGGTTTTGAAGAAAATTGCCCCCATCCCAAATGCAAATCTGCCCCACGCTGGATGGCAGGATGCCATTGCTGGAGAGAGTTTTCAAATCGTGAAACAGGGCGTTTTTCAGATCCGCCTCCACATTGGTCTGCACCTCCGAGAAATAAGCGGCACACCATTCTTCGCCGACACAGGCTTTTTCGCACAGAACCCCAAAAGCCTCCCAATCGGCGGCGGTGGTATTGGAGGATGTGAGGTTCAGCGTATTGTCCAAAATGGCGGCAATCAGCAGCAGCGCAGTAGAATGGGACATCCGCCCCAGCAGTCCGGCCTGTTTCCATTCCCGGAAAATCAGTGTCGCCGCCGCACCGATGAATTCGATATGGGCCCTATCCCCAATGCGGCGCTTCCAGTAATCCTCAAAGCCAACATGGTGGTCATAAACCGCCGCCACCCGATCCAAGGGCACAGAATCCTTGATATAATCGGGGTCGGACACATCCACAATGATGTACTGCGCGGCCTGCACATCCCAATCCGGTGGCAGCACATCCAAAATTTGCCCCTGCTCCACAAGGGAATCGCAAACACTATAATTGCAAGCCGCCCGAGAAAAAGCCACAGCCTTCTCCCCCATCAACTCCAGCAGCTCCGCCATCGCCACACAGCAGGCATAAGCGTCAATATCTAAATAGACAGACCCTGCGGTAATGATGGTGTAGTCCATAGATTCTTTGATAATTTTCTTATTCATACTCGTTTGTTCTGACGAAGCCCGGGATTACAAGTGATCCCCTCTACATGCAGTCGCCATAAATTTCATGATTTTTCTTTTTATGCGGGATGTTAATCGTGTACCGCAATAGAAATCCAACAGGTTGATGATTGGCTTTTTTTGAATGTGCTTCATAAAGCAATGCCTATTTACTCTTTGGGAAGAGGATTGATAATAAGATGGATTATGCCTGATAGCTTCATCGAAGTCCACCTGCTGGCATTCCATTTCCCGATTGATGGTGTGAAACAGCGCCTCGCCTTTCGCAGTATTCAGAAGGACAAGAGACGTCCCTCCATCATCATCCATTGGCTTACATATGTGTCGGATTCCCCATAAATCGCCCAATGTGATATCCGCGCCATGATATTCTCCTTTGGCATGACAGTCATAGCAGGACCGGCGCAAAAAATAATCGCCTACAAATCCTCTGCAATATAAATCCGCCGTGCAAATGGACTTATATGTTTCTCCGTTTTCAAAGGAAAGTACTAATGAATAGGTTTTCCAGCCCTTTTCTTTGTTTCGGAATTGTACGGATACTACCTTGGACCCCTTGACCGACTCCCAATGCTTTACATATCTTTCCCATACCGTGGGCGAAGGCACCCCATGGCATATGTTGTCAATGGTTATCAAATTCTCGGTTTTCGCATTGGCAAGATAAGCATGAAGTCCAGCCACCTGGCAAGGCGTTCCGCTAAACAAAACCCGCTTGCCATTCTGCAACGCTTCCTTCACCGCGGGATACACCTGGTCCGCTCTGCTCTGTAGATACTTGGAGCCTCTGATTTCGCTCAGCCCCTGTTCATTGGTGATTACCTGATGCTCCGCCCCATAACAATCTTTGGTCATAGCGCAACCAATCACGATTCCCCCAAGGCGAATCACCTGTTCTGCCAACAAGGAAAACACACCACCTGACGAACTACAATGACGCGCCTGCTCATTGCGGTTCTGGGCAGCGTAGGCTGCAGTATGAACAGCCTTTGGCCCTTGCGGACACAATATCGGGCATTTTTTCTCACACGCACCACAATTGACACATTTTTCGCAGTCGATTTCAGGATAGTAGAAACCTTCCCGGTCCTTTACAAATTCGATGGCACGAACGGGACAAATGTGAACACACGCTCCGCATCCGGAGCAGTCTTTTGGTGGAATCATATCAAGTTTTCCTCTTTAATACACGCCGCGCTTGTCCGCGACCGTCAGGGGAAAGCGTAATATATAGTGCTGTAAATACAACCATATACACACACATCCCGATTACTAGCGCCGCAAGTGCGGAACAAATCTGCGAACTCACCGCAAACGCAGCCGCCATCGCTATAAGCTGATGGATGATGATGCTTTTGAATGACTGCCAATACAAATCCAGAATCCTGATTTTCAGCTTTGCCGTGTAGTACGCTCCCATAATGACGACCTGCCCGATAGCGGTGCAGATTGCCGTAGCTAGTGCCGCGCCAACGATCCCGTAGCCGGGCAGCCACCAAATCGTCAGAACAACATTGAGCAGAGTCGTAACGAGGATGAGAAGGGACCGAAACATCCGCTTATTCAATGCATCTAACACGTTTACCAACACGCCTGTGATCATGTTCAGGAAAGCGGAACTCATCAAAACCACAGCTATCAGCCAAGCCGTCCGGTATTTTTCGCCATATACGATTTCAACAAACGGACGCCCTACAGCGATAAACCCAAAGAATACGGAACCACCAATCAGCGTCACCAATTTTGTGGCCTGCAATAGTTTGTTGTGAAGCCCCTCATTGATGCCACGAGCTCCGACCTCGCCAATAATCTGCGGTGCGAACATGGAAATCGGCACAGACGTCAGCGATGAAAAAACGCTGAACACATACATGCCTACACCGTACAAGGAAACCATCTCCGGGTCCATAAAGACGCCAATCAAAAATTTATCTACATTGGTATTTATCTGGTTCACAATGGACTGGATGAACAGCGCCATACACAGTCCGATTGATGCCTGAAATACCACCGGATCAAAATACCGGAAGCTGAAATGAACATTGAGTTTCATTCCGCAATAATACAGCGTAAAGAGCAACAACGATATCGACAGGCACGCATCAATCAACGCAATGTAAATGGCGGACCGGGCGAACCAAATCAGCAACGTCAGCAACCCCGTCCGCAGGACCACGCGAATCAGGTTGATTTTTGACGAGAACGTGTAGTTTTCAAACCCCAACGCCGTGCTTCTGCCCGTTTGGAACATAAACGAAGCCAAAAGATAAACCAATGTGACGATATAGATTTGTTTCGCGCGTGTGATTTGCTCAGCCGTCATGCTGTTCGCATAGATGTTGTCGATGCCAATGTAAAGGGCCAGCCCCACCGCAGCGATAATTGCGGACAAAATAAGTGTAATCGTCCATATGGTAGAGATGTTACGGTCTATTTCTTCCTTTGATGCACTCCTGCTTCTGCAAAGAATGATATTTTTAGTCAGTACCGTGCCCGTTCCGAACTCCAACATCACCAAACAGTTCGCAAAAGATGATATCGTTTGATAAATCCCGTATTCCGTATCGCCCAGCATCCGCAACAAGTAGGACGACAGGAACAAACCGCATATCATATTGACAACGGTATAGGCGTAAGACCAAATGATCCCTTTATTTCTTTCTTTCATGGGTCACGCCTTCTTTTCGATGCTCTTCGTAAATATTTTCTTTGCCGCCTCGATTATGCCTTGCTTATAAGCAGGCATGACCGAATCATATATGGACCGGATTTTCTGTTCTTTCCGCATAATGTTTTGCACGAAGGTATCCTTGAGGCAATCGCTCTTTTCCATAGCAGCTTTCGATAACACATACCCATCGTTGGTTCCGAATATATCCTTGGCGATGCCCAGCGATTTGATGGAATAACTGAGTGCCAGAGCCGGTACCCCTGTGGAATAGGCCGCAATCATAGAGTGGGTTCTGGCCCCAATAAAGAATCGGCACCGGGAGATAACATACTTAATCTGCGTACAGGAAAGATCGTTTCTCAAAAAACCGATTCGAGGTTCATCCATATACTTCTCATACATGCAATCCAAAACCTCAATATCCTGGTCCGCCTTTTCGTAGGAGAACACATGTGGAATAAAGCAAACGCCAAAGTCAGTCTCTTCCAAAATATACCGAATCAAGTTGTGTACATTTTGAAGAATCATTTCACCCTCATTGCGGCTTACAAAGTAAGGGCTCAAATTGATTCCAATGGTATCCCCTTCGCCAAAAACAGCCGGAAGCTCCGTTTTTCTGGATTCCAGATGGAAGGCGGGATCGCAGGCTAACAGCAGGGTCTGTTCCGGTTTCACGCATTGCTTTAGAATCTCATATGTCAAAGACTCTCTGGCAAGAATATAACTATACTTTTGTATATCCTGCTTCAATGTGTCATTTGTCAATATTCGCTCATCGATCGAGCAGCCCCAGAGGACCGTCGGAATCCGATGCTTCTGTCCTGTATAATTGATGGCGTAGTTCCCATAGGGATGCGCGAAACAATATGTATCGCCACCTACACAAACCAAATAGTCCGGCATCCCTTTCCGGATGATCTTCTGATATGCGTCTTTGTGGACCTTTACGGGGTCGTTCAGCAGGTATCTGTAAATGCCTCTTACAATCTTGGGGCTGTATTCATAGGAGCTGATCGGAACGACCTCGTCCAATCCTCTGCGCCTGTCATGTTCAGCATTATATGAAAACAACTGGCAATCATCCACGCCACTATCACGCAGTACAGAAATGGTAGAACGAATAATAGCCTCACAGCCTCTATTATTGCTGCCAGTATGACCGCACAAGTATACACGTTTCATCTTTGAACCCCTCATTCGATTTCGTTATCAACAGGCATGGTCCACCCTGAATCTTGCGTATTTCTAAATCTTACTGCAAGGTCCGCTGCCATACACACTGGGGAATTCTTCTCCAGCCAACATCCGTTGCAGCAAATTGCAAAACCGTTCCGCTGCCACCTTCACATTCCACTCTGCCGCAATGGTCCTGTAGGCCTCCAGCCCCATACGCTTTTGTTCCTCAGGCCAATCCAGCAACTGCTTCACTTTTTCATACAACATATCCAGATCCCCGGACCGGTATATCGAGCCATTCTCGCCGTCACGGATCAAAAACGGTACGGAACCGATAGCGTGGTTGGCAACCACGGCGCAGCCGCTGTTCATTGCTTCATTGAGCACCGCGCCCCAGCCTTCCTGGCGGTCACTGGTGAACAAATACACCCCAGTTTCTTCCATTTGGAGGCGAACCTGATCCGGTGTCATAGCGCCCATGAAGCGAACCTGATTTGTAAGGCCATAGCGTTCCACCAGCTGCCGCAGCTGCGTCTCCATAACGCCAGTACCCACCATGTTCAATCGCAAATCGTAGCCCTGATTCTTCAGCTTTTTTGCAACCAGAATCGCGTCATCAGGATGCTTCCAATCAATGAACCGCCCGCACCACATCAGCATATTTCGCTTTTTCCGGGACATCAACGTATCCGCGTCATACTCCTTCACGGGAGGAAAATATCCCCATCGATAGGTGCGGCCACGATACATCCCAACGCTGGCATAATCACCGGCAGCATAAGCGCTGGCACACAGCATGTAAATATTCTTTTTCCACAGGTCCCTCTGTCGGAAGCGAACGGCATGACCGATTCGCCTCAGACAACAGGTTTTTTTCTTAAAGGGACGCTCCGAATACCGCAGCAAGAGCTTCCCGGCCCGGATCCGTTCCAGGAGCATATCATCAGGCGCAGCACCAGCAATCACAGCATCCGCATCATTGATCAGCGCCATCGCAGCTGCCTTCTGTTGTTCGCTTTCGTAAGCGAAATGGACATAAGACGGACGGTCATCCTGTGCATAACCTAATTGTTTGCGTTCCTCCCTCATGACAGACGTGGAGATGAACGCAAAATCCTTCCCAAGTCTTTGATTCATTTCTTCGCAAAATGGCTTTTGATGGTGATTGAAATAATTAGAAACGAATACGAGCTTCACAATACTCACCTGCCATTTTTAGTAACCGGACACCTCTAAAACCGATCAACGCTCAGGCGTTGGATATTTGTCAAAAATTGAAGTCACGAAAACATCACAAATCCCGGTTGTATTTCGACGAAAAGGAATTTTTAGAATTGCCCAATCGATTTTGCCGTAAAGATAACTTTACGTTGCCCGCCGCACGCCCCGTGGAGGCATCGATTCTGTGCGGCACCCCCCCAAAAAAGGGGGGGACGCTGATTAAGCGTTGAAAATCAGTTCAAAACCAGTTTGCCCTCAGCGTCGAACTGGTAGGTACCGCCGGGCAACAGGCCGTTGCCCATGGCATCGCTGAAAGCGTAGGTGCGGTTCTTAACCGCTTTCAAGCTGGAGTTGATGTAGTAGTAGTTACCCTCTTCATCCTGAACCAGACCGGCACGAATGGCAACACCGTTCTCATAGTAACGGATCTCGCCGTCCGCATCCTTGATCAGACCGTTCTTGACGCTGGGATCCACAGGCTTCTCCACCATGGGAATCTCCTGGGTCTCAGTAGCGCCGCACAGGGAACAAGTCCGGGTCTCGATACCGGTGGCAGTCTCAGTGGCAGGAGTGGTGACGATCCACTCGCCCCAAGCGTGGATGCATTCCCCGACGGAAGGCTCGTCGCCGGAGATTTCCTGACTCTCGGTTTTGCCGCAGTAATAGCATCTTCTGGTCTCGGTGGTGGCAGTAGTCGCGGTCCATTCGCCCCAGAAGTGGACGTTGCACACATCCACGGGAGGATCAATCATCTTACCCTCAGCGTCGAACTGATAGGTGCCCGCAGGCAGCAGACCATTGGTCATAGAGGCGCCAATACCATAAGTGCGATTCTTGACTGCCTTCAGGGAGGAGTTGATATAGTAAAAGTTGCACTCGGTATCCTTCACCAGACCAGCACGGATGGCAACACCGTCCACATAATAGCGGACCTCACCGTCATCATCCTTCACAAGACCATTCTTGACGCTGGCATCCACGGGCGCATCCAGCATGGGGATTTCCTGGGTCTCGGTAGCGCCGCAGGTGGTACAGGCCTTGGTCTCAACACCCACAGAAGTCTCGGTAGCGGCAGTGGTAACAATCCACTCACCCCAGGTGTGAGTGCAGTTGAGCATGGGAATCAGCTGGGTCTCAGTCTCGCCACAGGCAGAACAGTTCCTGGTCTCCAGGCCGGAAGCGATCTCGGTAGCGGGTGTAGTGACCACCCACTCGCTCCAGGCGTGGACATGCTCGAGCTTGGGGATTTCCCGCGTCTCGGTCACATCGCACCAATTGCAGTCTCTGGTTTCAAGACCTGCGGCATCCTCAGTGGCAGGAGTTGTGACGGTCCATTCACCCCAGATGTGGGTGCTGCACTCCACATAGGGAGGATCAATCATGACACCATTGGCATCAAACTGGTAGGTACCGGCAGGCAGCAAATCATTGGTCATCGCCGCACCAATGCCATAGGTGCAATTCTTGACCGCCTTCTTGGAAGAGTTGATGTAGTAATAATTTCCATCGTCATCCCGAACCAGACCGGCACGTATTGCGACTCCATCCACGTAGTAGCGGACCTCGCCGTCCTCATCCCGAATTACGCCGTTCTTAATCCATTCCGTCTCCACGCCGTTCTCATAGTACAGCTTCTGGCCGCTGCCATCCACCAGCAGACCGGTGTAGAGGACCTTGCCGTCAGATTCAATAACGTAATCCACACCATCGACATTGAACACGCCATTGCCCTGGGAAATCTTACCCATCACATAATAGTAGAGGACACCGTTCACATTGTACACGGTGTTATTGAGCATCTTGCCGTCGTAACCAAACCGGTAGGTGCTCACGGGCAGCAGACCATAGTTGTTCTGATAGTAGCAGTTACGTTCCACGTTTTTGATAGCGGCATAATGATTATTAAAGTTGGCATAATAGTAGTTGCCATCCGCATAGAACATACCGGTTCTGGAGTAGCCATCCACCAGATAATAGGTGTTACCATTGTGGTACATCACACCGGTGTAATCCAGCTTGCCACGGCTTGCGCCATCGTCGCCGAAATCGTGCCACTCATAAAGGCCCGCATAGTCATCAACAGCATAGTTGATACCCTTCAGGCAATAGCCGTGGTGATTGAAGCAGTAGTTCTTACCGTCGATTTCAACCCACTTATAGCCATTGATATTGCCATCGTAATAACCCAAGCCGTAATAGTATCTAGAGCCCGCAGCGGAATGGTACCACTGGCCGGAAATCAACTTACCATCGGCCTCAAATTCAAAGGTCACATAGCCGTTGTTGTAGGTATCCACGGAGGAATAGGTGGTTTCATCGAAATAGTACCACTCATCATCAATGGTGAGCCAGCCGCTGGCCAGCTTGCCATTAACAGCATAGTAACCTCTGCCGTCAATAATCTGCAGGCCACTGGCAGAGGAAGCCTTGCCACAACCGCAAATCAGCGCATTGCCGGACACCTGATAGGCATGGCCGGTGGCAGGAATGGTGGTGCCCCATTCCACCACAGAGTTACAGCCCTCGCAGAAGGTCCGGCCAGTGTAACCGTTCTCGGTGCATGTGGGAGCCTTGTCCTCGATGGCTGCGGCGGCATGGACGTGGGTGGTGCCGTGCTCCGCATAGTAGGTCTTGTCCATCGCGGCATTGGTGGTATACATTTCTGTATCCACGTGGAACTCCTCGTTGGAGAAGGTGGAGGTGCTGCCGTCCACATGGGTGATCAAACCCTTGTCAACGTCCATCTTCATGTCCTGCGCAAAGAAGTTGTAAGTGGTCCAGTAGGTCTCAGCGGTGAATCCGGGGACCTGGATGTCGGTATCGAAGTACAGGATACGGACAGGAATTTTGGCCAGGACCGCCGCGCCAGTCTCATCGTTCTCTCCGGTGCGGGTGAAGGTGATGGTGGCGGTATTGGTCTCATCGTCGATGGTATATTCCGCGGTGAAGCCGTAGGCCAGCTCCATATGATCGAGCTGCCAGTGGTTGACGCTGTTCAGGTCGATCACGGTGGAAACGGACTGGATAGTCTCGATCGCGGTGGCCTCCAAGTTCATCCAATAGATAGAACCGAAGGGGATTCTGTCCAGAGTAGCATCAGCGGGAACCAGCTGCAGGGTAGAAGACACCTCGCCGGATTCCACCTTGACCACACGAATGACAACAGATTTGTTGCCCGCCTTGTCGCGGATCTCAAATTTGACACGATGATAGCCGTCCGCAACCTTGATACCAGTGGCGGAAAGCACGCCACCCGCAAAGGTGGACTCCACTTCAACGCCGTCGATATAAACCTTGGCGGAAGCGGCATCCAGACCGGAGACATTGTAAAGAGGCTGTGCGACACCCATCGCGTCTTCTTTGGTACTCTGGTCTGCCACCGCGGCAGACAGGTTCAGGACGTTGCTGGTGGTAGTGATGACATCACGCTTCACCAGAGCCGTGGTGCCGTCCAGATAAATCTTGTCGAAGACAGGGTTCTCTCTGTCATCAACTGCGTCGGAATAGTCTACAGTGAAGTTATCCAGATAGTAGGTGTAGGGACCGTTGATGGTACCATTGGTCTGCCACAAAATATTGTTCTTCGTTCTGTGGGTGACAATCGCAAGGAAGAACTCACCCTTTTCGCCTGTAGCACCGTCGCTGGGATCCTTGTCGAACTGGCTGGAGTACTTCAGTGCCACCTTCTCGAAGGCACTGATGTCCATGGACAGATAATGCCATCCGGATTCATCGATGTTGTAGTAGACGTTCTCAGATTCCATCATATTGACGGTGGCCAGGGTATCATAGGTGCCATCGCCGTTGGAATCGGTCATGTAGTGGCCCTGGACCCAGCACTGGATGTTGTCCTCGGGGACATACAGCCAGAAGCCCACGGAACGGGCGTTCTCCAGGATGAGGGCCTCGCCATCCACACCCAGTCGGATCCATGCATATTCGCCGGAATCGGAAGCCTTGGAGGAAAGGCCGTTGATTTCCAGCCGCATGGAATAATCACCGTCATGGACCTGACCGTTGCTGCGATCCGCCAGGGACAAAGCCATCTCGTAATCCCAGTGGGTTCCCTTTCGGTTGTTGATTACATTCCACTCGTCAATGTCCACTTGGCCGCCTTCAAAGTCCCAAAGGACCTCGGAGCCTTTGCCCAGGTTCAACTGGACCGTTGCCGTCAGGGTAGGATTGGAGTTCAGAGTGGCAGTCACAGTGCTAGTAAGATCAGCAGGAGCATTGGTCTCATCCACAGCAGTAAAGCTCAGGCCGTCGAACTGGCCCAGTGCCTCATTGGTGGTAGTGAAGGTCACATCATTTTCGCCCAGGCCGATTTCATAAACACCGCCGCCAATCGTAGCCTTGACGGGGATAATCGCGGTCTTTCCGAAAGGAATGGTAACAACAGGCTGATCGAAGGACAGCGCCTCCGGTGCCGCGATGGTAACAGAGTGTTCACCGACCACCGCGCCGTCATAAATCATCTGGGCAGTAACGGTGCCCTCTGTGCCGTTGGAGATAAAGACACCGTTTTCGATGGTGCCCATGCCCTCTTCCTTGACTGTCCACTGGGCATCCGCAGGGATATCCACCTTGGTGCCAACTGCGTCCGAACCCAAAGCGTTGAAAGTCACGGCGCTGCCAGGGGTGTAGTAGTCATAGTCGGTGGTCAGGGTCGCCCGGGCGAACACACCATCCGCGGGAGCGGTGGAGATAACCAGGATCGTGCTGGTGGTAGGCCGCTCGCCGCCGTCGGCCAGAGAGCAATTGACCTTGAAATCCTCACCGGGACGCTGGGTGCAGAAGGTGGTGGAGCCGCCGCCGTCGCAGTTTGCGGCAATCACACAGCCCATCTTAATCATGTAATCCGCCATCTCATAGTTGGTAAAACCCGTGGAATAGGGGGCCTGCTCGCCGTCGGACACGGTAATCACCAAGGTGCCGTCCGCCTTCACGCCAACGAAGGTTCTGGAGGCGATTCCGGTACCATGATCTTCCGTCGCATACTGATTAACGGGGTTACCATTGGCATCGGGCTTGACCAGGAAGCCGAAGGAAACAGGAATGGCCTGCTCCTCCCAACCGGTCAGAGGATCAGAGGAGGCCCGGATCCAAACCTTGGGCACGTCCGCAGGTCTGTCCGTACCGTCAATGGGGTGCTTGTCGTAGTTGATGACGATAACGGTGGATGCGCCCACACCATGTCCACGGCTGTTGGTGTAATACTCGCCGTTCAGAATGGAATAGCCCAGAGGCTCACCAATCAGGTGGGGGTTGCTCTTGTAGTAGGCCTCGGTATACCAGCTCAGTGTGGTATTGGTGGCAGCGACCACATTACCGTAGCCCAACTTCTCCGCGTTCAGCGCTTGGGTAGAAGTGGACTCGGTGCCGTAGTTCCCCGCCTGGGGCCACATCCCCTTGTAGCCGGGGATAACCTTGGTATAAGGATTGTTCAGGTCTACCGCCAGCGTGTGGAGGACCTGTCTGCGGGTACCTGTATCATTGTTCAATACAATCTCGCTTTCCTCAACACCAGGGGCAAGATCCCAGCCTTTTTGGGAAATTACCTGATAGTAATTGCTTCCACCATTGCTCTCGTCATACTCAATGCTCGCGGCCAAAGCGCCCAACGGAAGTACGCTGACAAGCATCAATACAACAAGCAACAGTGCCAAAACCTTGGACGATGCATTGTTTTTCATGTCTTCTCTCCTTTTTGATATGTTTGGGGACCTCTAAAAACTGATTTTCGAGGGGGCGGTGGATATTTTGTCGCAAATTGAAGTCACGAAAACGCCAGGAATACTGGATGTATTTCGGTGTTTTCGGGGCGAAAAGTTGCGGCAAAAGATACGCTGCTTCGCCGAAAAGGAGATTTATAAAGGTCCCCGTTTATATATACAGCTGAGGGCTGAATATACCTTTTTGTTCCGGCCATCATATGCCGAATTACAATCTGTATGCCTTGAAGCTATGGTGGGTCTTCTGCTTCTCCTTCGGGGGCTCCGGCAGGTAATCGCCGTACAGGCAGGTCAAATAGGTATCATAGTCCTTGGGTGCGGGGAACTTTTCCCCTTCAAATTCGATATTCTCTGTCTCCGCGAACACCTTTGCCGGCATGATATCACGTTGGCCATAGACGCACCACGCTTTGTTGCCCATGTATGCGCTGCCCTTCTGCTCCGGCTTGTTGGCATCTTCCTGGATCTTTCGGATATAATACGCACTGCCGAACATCTTGCAGTAGACCATCACGATACCTTTGACGAAGCGCTTGACCGGATTCAGGGAATCGGGTTTTTTGAGCTTCACCAGACCAAGACGGAATCTGTTTCGGCTGAGCCGTTTCTCCTCCTGCTTCGCCTTCGCAAAATCATCATCCCACGCGTCCAGCGGGAAGATATCCATATCCACACCCAGCTCCATACCGTTGTCATAGTCGAACTCCACCTTCCGGGTGGTCATATCACAGAGCTTTGCATAAGGATAGCGATAGTTTTGATCCTTTTCAAAGGAGAACAGACGATACCGGTCACTATCCTGATACAGCGACAGCAGTCTTTCGTAGTCCTCCCGGGGCACCAGGACATCCACATCATCGTCCCAGGGGATGAATTTCTTGTATCTGATTGCGCCAAGCAACGTGCCATGGGACAAAAAATAGCGGATATTATGTTCAACGCAGAAGGCGTGGAACACCTTCAGAATATCCAGTTCAATTTCCTTCAGCTCCTGAAGCGTTAATTCTTTCATATAATTCCAAATACTCCTTAAATCTTTCGGTTTTGTCGAATCCTTTGGCCTTTTCCAGGCACTGCTCTTTGGAAAACGGCTGGCAATCGCAAATTCTTGTGATTTCCCTTTCCATGGCGGCGATATCATCACAGGCCACCACCGAGCCGCAGGTTTCATCAAGCATCTCCGGACTACCGCCAGTCCGGAAGGTCAACACCGGGGTGCCGCAGGCAACCGCCTCCATGTTCACGGTGGGGTAATTCTCTTCCCGGGTCGGATTCACAAACACATCCGCTTCCGTGTAAATTTCCGCAAGTTCCTGCTGGTCCTGAGTGTGGCGAATCGAAATGACGTTTTGCGGCAACTGTGCCTCCACCTTTTCGGTGGTTCCCACTAGGACAATTTGATAGGATTCCGGCAAGGTATCGGCCAGCCGAACGAACACATCCAGCCCCTTCCCCGCATCCCATCCAAAGGCGACCCCAAGCACGATCTTCTTATCCGGCTCAATGGCGTATTTTTCTCTGAATTTGCCCACCGTGGGCTTGAACACAGCTAAATCGATACCATTATGTATGATTTTGACAAGATGCTCCTTCAAAAAGGACCGCTCCACCAGCTCCGCAAGCCAGCGAGAGGGGGTCACAATCGTCAAATCCAGTCCCTGGAGCAACGCTTTCTTTTTATCGAACAGGCTCCCGCTCCGGTCCACGAACCAGGAATACTCCTGTTTTTGCGGGCACCCGGCGCATCGGGTCTGCCATTTATCGCATCTGACCATGGTAAAATGGGGGCAATAACCGGTAAAGGCCCAGCAATCATGGAAGGTCCAAACCAGCTTGGTTTTCTTTTCCCTGAAATATGTAAATAACAGCTCCAGGTTGCAGTCATGCCCATGGATATTATGCAGATGGACGATATCTGGCCCAATTTTATCCAGGGCGGCAATGATTTTCTTTGTGGCTCTGACAGAATTGAAGCCGTAATTGCCCCTAATCCTGGATTTCAGCGCCTGTAGCTTCTGATAACCATCGCCGCAGCAGGATATCCCCATTCCATATCCATCACTCCGGCTGCTGTAAATCACATAATTCTCGATGCCCTTTCCGGTCAGTAGTCTGCTGATGTCAACGCTGATCTTTCCGGTACTGCCGATACCACAGGTAGTATTGATTTGGACAATCTTCATAGATCTACCTCCGGTTTACTTCCAGAACGGAATATATGGATATGTATCCAGCGCACTGATGCCCGTTTGACAACTGGAATACGTCGTCACGAGATAATACCCAGCAAAGAAAATGACAATGGCGCTCTTTACCAATAGTATGGATTCGTACGAAAACCCCTTGGCGTGCTTGAAGATCTTGGGTATCAAGATTGGAATGAAAATAATATAGTAGTAATTCATTCTCATGGCAAGCATATGAATCGGCGCGAAGCACTGAAGAATAACCGCCAAAATCAGAAAGTTTCGCAGCCCCAGGGTTTCCCTGTCCATACTTTTTTCATCCGGAATCACATAGGCCAGAACCGCAAAAGCCGCAAACACGAACAGCATCGTGTAAGCACCGGTGCTTTCGGCTGTCACCGCATATTTATCGCTGAACAGCCGACTCAAGACCCCTGCCAACGCTGTAAAAATCGGCTCGTTAAACACAAAAACCGCGGCCACCACCGGGATTACGATTAACAGATGCTTCTTTTTGAATGTGGCATGGTACAGCGGGTAGTAAAACAAAACCATAAAGGCAGTATGGTGGAATCCCAGCGCCACAATCGCGAAAAAGAAAAACGAAAGGAACTTTTTCCTTTTAACATACTCATAAGCAACCAGCCCCATCGCCATAGCCACGGACTGTCTCAAACCCGAAAACAGCATTACAAAGGTGGACATATTGATGAACAGCACCAGCTTCAAAAAGCCGTGTTCACGGTCCTGGCAGTATAGCTTCGCAATAGGCAATACCGTGATGACTGCCACCACTGCCAGATAAATCTGAAAATCCTCCGTGAATCTGCCAACGACCCAGTTCAAAAGAATGAACAGAACATCGATTTGGTCGCGGAACAGCTCCACACTTTTTTTCAGATCCAAAATTATGATCTTTTCATAATAATATCTGTACTTCACCAAATCTCTTCCGATGGTTTCACCCCTCAAGCACAAAATTACTGTCAAAATGAAGAAGAACACCGGAAGCAGCAGACTGTGGTCAAGCACTTCACGTTCACTACCCAGTACAATGATTCGTTTTCTGTTTCGTTTCACAATCTTAACGAACGAAAACAGCAAGGGCGCAAACATCAGCAAAATATATGGGAACATAGATCAAAAACCCCTATGTTTTTAGTTTTAGGTAGATTTTTTTCGCAAATCCCCGTACCCCCGCAAGGCCTTTATAAATCAGTTTCAAAGCCGTCAGCTTCATTCTTCGGGACGGCTTTCTGGCAGTCAGGTATGTAAACGCAGCGTCTGCTTCCACATTTCTCGTCTTGAGATAAGCATTTCGGCCAAACCGGTAAAACAGAACGTCTTCTTCCGAACAGTTTTGTGTGAGGTACTCCAACGTTCTGGTCCAAAACATATCCTGCTCCGCGTTGCGGTAAGAGTAGCCAATACTCTTGGACACCTGGGCGCTATGGATTCGGCACTTCACCAGGGCCTCCGGCAGGTAGTGGACCACATAATTCGCCGAATAAAGCCGATACCAAAAGTCCAGATCATTGATCAGCCGCAGTGCCTCATCAAAGTAGCCAATATCCGCAAAGGCCTCTTTGTGAATCAAGCAGGAACAGCCGCAGAAATTATATACAGTCGGCTCTGCGATTAAATACCCATTGTGTGCAAACGCATCCACCTTATCCGACAGTCGCCGGGATTGCTCCAGCCGGGAGGCTCGAATCGTTTTCCCCTCCGCATTGATCAAATCCACCGCAGAGAAGAAAATGTGCTTCGACAATGCAGCTCCATCGCACAATAGCTGCTCCATCTTGTCCACCTGCTTCTCCAGCTTTTCCGGCAGGTACAAATCGTCATGGCTCAGCCAAGAGAACCACTCCCCCGTCATATTGGCGATGCCCATATTCAAGGCCGAAGAGGAACCACCATTTTCCTTATAAAAATAGCGAATCCTATTCCCGTAGGACAAGGCCACCCGCTCGGTGGCACCGTTGTCATTGGAGCCATCGTTGACAACGATGACCTCCACGTTGGGATATGTCTGGGCCAGTGCGGAATCAATCGCCTCCGCCAGGTAATTAGATGCATTATACGCTGGGATCACAATAGAAATTTTGGGCGTATACATTTCTCTGAACCATCCAACTTTCATAAATAAATATCTGCTCGATTGCGATATGATCACCCGGAACGGAAGGCATTTTTTCCGGAAGGGTGTGAGTTTGCGGAATTCATGTTCCTTTAGAATATCCCTGTAATCGTTTCCTTTCCATGGAGCATCCCCATGTGTTTCAAGCTTTATAAGAAAAATCCGGAGCATCCGTCACAGGATTCCTGGAAAGAGATTTTTGGCAATGACCTTCAACCGGCCGACCAACAGCGCCGCCAACCTTCTCTCCCGATTCCTTCTCTATTCTATATTATATAGTATTCTCTTCCAAATGTCCAGTATATTTAACAAAAAAGTAATATGGGATGCCACAAAAGCATCCCATAATCGGATAATATTCTAACTTATCAGCTCATGTTATACTTTACCCGGTTCGGGTAGCCCGTTCCTGCAGATGGGCGGCCAGACCGCTGAGGAAGGCGGAATTGGTAGGACGGGGGATACCGCCGCAGCAATCCCATCGGAAATACATCCGCCAGACCGACTCGTTTCGGCAGGACCAGGCTTTGTGAATTTCCGTCCGAATGGCCTTCTCCACCGCCTGAGCCGATATCCCCAGCCGCTTCGCCAGGGTCGGATACAGCTCCTTGGTCACAGACTGGCCGGTGTCCTCCAGAAAGCAGGCCAACGCCTCCTCCACGCACAGGAATCTGCGGCCGCCAGCAGCAAATCCCAGATTCAACAGCAGATTCCGCACCCGGTTCCCGGGTGTCGGGCACGAAAAAATAGCGGCCTCGCCGCCATTCACCAAATCAAATATCCGCTCCGCCAGAGCGGTGATGTTGCAGGGCTTCTGCATTAGATAATCCACAGCGTAGGTGCGGGCTACCATCTGCACATATGGGCTGACAAGGCCGGTTGTAATCACGCAGACAGGGCGTTTTTCCATGGCAGCGGCGGCTTTCAGGACGCAAACCCCATCCCGCCAGGGCAGGACCAAATCCAGCAGCAGCGCATCGGGCTGAAAGGATTCCAGCAATTCCAGCGCCCGGTCCCCATCGTGACAGATTCGCAGTTCAAAGGCACCACCCAAAGCATCGGCCAACGCCTTACAAAAATCCAATGATGTATCGGCGATAAGCAGTCTAAGTGTCCTCATGTCGCGCACCTCTGTCTTTCGACGAATTTCTTCATTAGGATACCACGGTTGCGCCCAATATGCAAGCCAGAATCATCGTCAAAATTCGACCCATTTTCGTCGATTTTGACGAAAATGGGTCGAAGCAAACAACTAATCCGCCGTCGGAAATCAAATTTTTTGACATATATCCAATTTTATCAATGATTGCATCTATTTTATCCAATACCGTCAGAGAATATTTCTGCCATATGCATCTATTACTTTGATTTCAGCGAACGCAACATCCGGCCCAACTTACCGCGTATCCTGCGGTAGAGGGACGGCGGCTTGACAATTGGGTCTGGGGTCAACTCCAGAATAAGGGCAGACAGGTCATCGCAGTCAGCAAAGCGCGCAAAGAAAAGGGCTCTGTTCGGATGGGGGGTTACAGAGCAAATCGCCGCCGGATTATAGCCGATGGCATCCTGCGACACAGGCGCACACCGAACTTGGCTCGCAAGTGCCCCCCACACCGCTTTTCCCTTCTCAGAGTGAAGCATAACCAACGAGGTCCCTTTGTCATCAAACAGCTCCGGGCACAGCTTCTGGGCCCCCCATAAATCGGCCAGCGTCACATCAGACACCCGCCGTATCCCCTTGGCCACACACCGATGGCAGGACGGCCGAAGGTACAAATCCCTCAGAAAGCCCCGCATATAGGGGTCATCTCGGTGATGAACCTGATACTGCGCTCCTTCGTAGCGAAACCGGACCTCATATCCGCTCCAGCTCTTCTCCTTGGACCGAAAGGTAATGGTTTCCGGCTCGCCGCCATCCTTCAACGCCCGCTCACGAACATATCTGTTCCATACAGCCGGCGAAGGAACGCCGTGACAAATCAAATCTACCGCAAGCAAGGTCGGGTAGTCCCTTCCGAGGAAGCTACGCAGCCCCATAATTTGGCATGGCGTGCCGGAAAACAGCACATAACGCCCCTGCTCCAGGAATTCCTTCGCTTGCCGATATGCATCCCCAATCACGCTTTGAAGGTATTTGGGGCCGCAAAAACGATAGACGTCGGCCTCTGTCTCCGCGGCGCAATGCTCCACAGCGTGATTCGGCCGGAACGCCGCGCCGAACACCACGCCGCCTTTTTTCAGAATCTGACGGGCGAGAAGAATAAACACGCCACCGGAAGCTGCCCGGGCCCGATCCGAATCGTCGGAATTGAGGACCGCCAACAGCTGCGGCTCCTGCTCCGGCAGCGCCGGCGGATGCAGGACCGGGCAGGCGCGCTGACACAGCCCACAGTCCACACAGCGCCCCGCATCCACCACCGGCCGCAGAAATCCTTCCCGGTCGGCGGCCATGGATATGCATCCCTTGGGACAAATGCTGGCGCAGGCGGAACAGCCGCTGCAGGCGGATACATCACATAACGCAGGCATGATGTTTCATTACCTCTTTCTGATTTTTTTGAGGATTCTCTTCACAGGCCCAAAAAGCAGATTTTTTTCATATTTGTTCATCATGAAGAAGTAAGTCAGCAGCACATAAATAACCGCATACACCACCGCATAGCCCAGGAACATCAACCAGCTGGTAAACACCACACCATCCAGGATGAACCACCAGGCGGTGCCCATAAGAATCATCACCGGGCTCATCTTCAGAATATTCTTCCAGAACAGAGGGATGTCGATGCCAATTTTCTTATAGTAATACCAGTTGATGATCAGGATATTGCCGATGACATAGGCAATACAGGTGGCCACCGCAGCACCAACGATGCCGTAGCCCTCCACCCACCAGAAGGTGAGGACTACATTCACTCCAGCGATAAAACTGTAGACCGTAGAACGGAATTTGTGACGGTTGGTCGCATAAAGGATGTTCAGTCCGGTATTCTGAATCAGTGGAACAGTAACAGGAATCATGGTCAACAGCGCCACAAAATAAGCATCCTCATAGCCGGGCCCTGCCCACAGGGCAATAAACTGACGGCCAAATGCCACAAACGCAGAGAGAATGAAGGAAATGATGATAAATTGGAGTCGTCCGACCTTGATAAAAAGATCCGTAAACTCCTTTTTGGGCGTATCTTTTACAGCCATGCTGGTAACCCGGGGCAGCAGCACGCCGCTGATTGCGGTGGAAATCGATGTAATATACACATTAAAGCTGGCACCGATGTTGTAAACGGCAGTGCCCACGGTACCAATCGCCCAGCCGATAATCAGCTTATCCGTGGACCAGTACAGCATATCCACCACATGGCCCAAAAAAACAAAGGCAGAATACCCGAAAATCTCCCGGAGAATCCCTGAAGGTGCCTTAGAAAACCGGGGCCGAATCCCCAGCTTTTTGATGACATAGGGGATGTACACCGCATAGGTAATGATGTTGGACAGCATAGAGCAGAACGTCAAACCCACGGAGCCAAAGCCATTGTACAGCAGAATCAGATTCACGATTGGTGCCAGCATCGTGAACAGCATACTCATACATTTGGAGAATACGAACCGTTCGTGGGCAGTGACGATTGCACTAAAGGGACTCAGCGGAAGAAACAGTGCAGTGTTGAGTGTCATAATCATGACCAGCTTTTTCAGCAGCACCAGTTCCTCCCCGGTCAGCGACCGGTCATAGAAATCCAGGTTCAAAGACAGCACCGTGCCGGCAACCAGGATTGCGGCACCAATCACGCCGTAAATCTTGACGAACAGCCCGAACATCCGTTCTTCGCCCTGTTTATCATCCTGCGCGCGGTATTTGGCGATATATCGAACAATCGTCCCGCCAATACCGAAATTTAGCAAATTGATATACCCCATAAAGGAACTGGCAATTCCATACAAACCATATTCGGCCCGTCCAAGGAGACGGAGCATAATCGGCGTGTAGATGAATGGAATCAAATTGCTGATCATCAGACTCAAAAGGTTCATGAAGGCACCGGCTTTTACTTGGTTGACTTTCATAACTTCTGGACAGCCTCCCTGGCAGCATCGATGCCCCGGATATAGCCGGGCATCATATCGGTCAAATGTTTACGGATCTCATCCTTCCTGGAATAAAGGGACTTGAAGGCATTGGTCAGATCCTCTTTTTCCTTCAACTGCTGCACCGGGAGCACATAGCCCTCTTCGGAACCAAAGAGATCTCTGGCGATGCCCCGGGCTTTCACAGAATAGCCTACCACCAGCGTGGGGACGCAAGTGGAATAGGCTGCGATCGTGGCGTGGGTGCGTGCACCCACGAAAAACTCGCAGCCGGAGATGATATCTTTTAGCTGCATACAGTTTTGGTCTTCGACAAGGAAGATCCGCCCAGTATCTTTAAACTCCTCATAGAGTCGGCCAAGAGGGATCCTGTCATCGTTCCCTTCCCAGACCACATGAGGGATCAGCATGACATCCCGATCCGTCTGATCCAGGATATGAGATATCAGGGAGCGATAGTTCTCAATCGTGATGTTGTTAGACTGTTCCAGTTCCTGCACCAACGGACTGACGTTGATACCGATGTAACCACGCATCCCTGATCCATCGGGGCGGCGTCCGCGTCCGCAGCTTAATGTGAAAGCGGGATCGGGTACCAGTATCGTGTTAGGGTTGAGCCGCTTCAGTGCTTCGTAGGTGATGGATTCGCGGGCGGTGATCAGATCATACCGGCTCAGGTCTTTGCGCATCTCTCTATCGATCATATCCGGTTCTACGGAGCATCCCCAAAGGACAGTCTTTACGCCAAGACGCTCCAGTAATGCCCGATGATCCATATATTTTCCTGCACTGGAGCAACAATAGTTGTCACCTCCGACAGATAAAGCGATGCTGTTTTTAGAACGCTGAGATAATACACACCGCTCATGATGAAGATCCAATGCCAAGTGGTCCCCTTTTAGTTTCAACGCCAGATATGCGCGCAAAAACGCCAGTGAGGTCTTGTTCGGTCGCACAGTTTTTGGATCCGTAATCTGGCAAACGGCGTCCAGACCGTACGCATAGTCATCAGAGATGCGGTAAGAGTATAGTTCGATATCGGAACCATCAAAAATACTGGCGGTCGTTCGTACGATCGCCTCACAGCCGTGGTTGCTACTTCCTCCGTGGGCATATAGAAAAAGTCTCATAGTCTTCTCCTGTCAATCATATTTCGTTTTCCAGAATCTCATAAAGATGGCTCAATTCGAACCCTTTAGTGAATGATTCGCTGGCCAAATTCTCCTGGATCCTTCTTTGAAGGACGCTGTTCGCCAACAGGTGGTCTATCTGCTCAGCCAAGGCTTCTGGCGTGATGTCTGAAGCGATCAAGCCGTTCTCACCGTGGACGATCTGCTCTTTCATGACAGGAAGCGCAGTCGTGACCACTGGTTTGCCGAGGATCTTGGCTTCTTGGGTGGTGAGACACCAACCTTCAAGCCGGGATGTTTGCACATAGATGTCACAGTTTTTAATAAAAGGATATGGATCGTTTTTCATACCGAGAAGGATCGTACGATCTTCCACTGAATATTTACGAGCTTGTTCTCTGATTTGGGGAGCCAATCCCCCATCTCCTATCAGATACCAGTATATATCATGTCCCTTATCCAATAGAGTCCGAATGACCGCTGGGATCATGTCCTGTCCCTTCTCGTGGGACAGACGCCCCACAGTCAACAAAGAGACCCTCTTCATATGGATTTCAAGGGGAAGCGCCCCCTTTTCTCGTATCTGCTCTACGTCCACGATATTATGGATCACTTTGGCCCTGTCTCGCATGGATGGTATGCTCTTGCAAAAGTTATCACGAGTAGCTTCAGAAACAAAAATTGCCCGGTGGAAACGGCTGTATATCCGCTCCCGATATCCGAGACCATCCGAACGAACATCGTGCATGCCATGTATCCAGAAAACATACTTTTTTGCACGGAATCGACAAAGGGCGGTGACTACAGTATCGAACCGGTCATAGTAAGCGATAGTGCAGTCATATTCCTTTTCGATTTTTGGCATTGCCCGTGCGATGTGGTAGGCGTTGCGCTCATAATCACCTGCAAACGATCGGGCGAGTAATCGCTCAAAGATTCCTACTGTTGCCGACCAAATCTTCCCTTCGCCCATTTGCATCGCAACACACTGTCTGGCATCATATCGTGCCAACTCCAAGATATTGAGCCGCGGATCTAGCTCCTGCAATAGCGGTCCGATCGTGGAGTTGAGGTACAGGTCGAACTGATAGTGGTCATAGTCGAGGACCTTAGATAATCCTACGAGAGATTTTTCGATACCACCCATACACATATCGTTAGAAATAATGGCTATTTTCTTCTTATTTCCCATGATTTTTGCCCCTTTAGTGGCGTTTTTGTGCTATAGTCAGTGTGAATAGGATCAGCCATGTACACCGTGTCTGTATGATCCATCGGAATAACTTGGAGGTCCCGGCAAAATACTGGTCCATATCCGCCAGGCCTTTACGGAAATAGCTGCTGCACAACAGATAGTGGATCGTCTCCCTCTTTTTCATAAGGGTTTGAGAAGGATCTGCGTTCACCGCACATAATGAATCAGCGAAAAGATGGATCAGCTCTTTTTCAGATTTGCGAATATCATTCCTCTGGAATCTGTCACTGAATATCTGACCGATAATCTGCTCAGATCGAAGCAGATGTTCAAAAAAAGTTACATCAAAGGTCTTTGAAAGGGATCCTTGTCTGTCTGTATGGATATAGCTGGTAGAAGGATCCAAACGAAGGCTTTTGCAGAGGGAGAGGTACTGTGAAGAGAAAACATAGTCTTCACCTACGTGCAGTCCCTCTTCGAACCGGAGATGATACCGTTGCAATATCTGCCGTTTGAAAAGACGCCCCCAGCAGAACAGGAGCCAGTATTTCCCGTTTCTTGACAAGACATCTGAGAAGCTCTGCACATCCAGGCAACGCACGAGTTCTTCGTGCAGATCACGTGGCTCAGAGGCGGCTTGGTTTTCTACATAGTGGATGTGTCCAACGACGTTCATATCATAATCGGGGTCGTATAGATCCTGCAGATACGATCCAGCTACATAGTCATCACTATCGATAAAGGTGATCCAGTTCCCCTTCGCTATATCGATGCCTGTATTTCTGGCACTGGAAACACCGCCGTTAGGCTTATGGATCACATGTACACGCCGATCTTGGGTAGCATAAGCATCACATATCGCGCCACTGCGGTCAGGGCTCCCATCATCTACCAGGATCAACTCGAAATCTGTGAACGTTTGGGACAGGATGCTTTCTATACACCTGCGGATAGATCCTTCTGCTTTGTATACCGGTACGACCACAGAGATCTCTGGCATGTCGATCACCTCATCCTCATCTATGTTATGTGGAAACTCCTCTTGATCCTTCGGAGGGCTGCGTTCATGTAACACCTGAGGATCGTTTTCTTTCTGGCTGCTTCATCCGGGTGCAGGATGGCTCTCGCAGCAGTACGCTTCAGGAGCTTCCTGATCTGAGCATCCGCCCCCTCGGTAATCGAACAGATCTTATCTGGGTAAAAGCAGATCGTATCAGATCCCGGATCATAGCCCTTGATGTCCATCGCCCGCTGCCGGATATGGACATAGAGCATCTCCCGGCGAAGGAGCTGTCCGTCCTTCCCCTTATGGCAGGCAAATAATTCCCCGTCCTGCCAGATGTAGATGGAGTTTTTGATGTCTTCCTCCACCCAATCCTCCGCCTCGTGGTCGAAGATATAGCTCCGGAACCGACTGACAAAAGGCACCAAATCCGCAAAGGCATCATGGTAGCAGAAGGTCTTAACCCCTTCCTGCTTCATGATTTTATTGATTGATGTATTGCCGGAAGGCCATTCATCAAATATCCAGTGCTTTTCCTGGGAAAATGCGTCTTTATAGCTTTGTCCCCACTTTTTATCGGGAATCTTGTACATCTCATTTATTTTGGGGATGTTTCGGAACAGCGTAAAATGCCCCAAACACAGGATCTTCTCGTAGGTATCCAGCACCTCGTCGGTGATGAAATGGCTGATCTTACCGAAATACTGATCCAGGTCGCAATGGCCCCAGAAGAGATATTCCCGCAGTTCATCAGCGAAAATCTCGCCAAAGGCTGGCCGAAAATCACATATCTTATAGGGACGTTTTAGGGCGATGGGGAAATCGAAATGACTCTGCACTCGGTCAACAAAGGCATCAAAACCGGTATAGCTCACATGAACATTTTCCGGGTAATCGTACTCCGTCCGATCATCGGTAACGATGAGCCAGTCAAAATCCGGATTACAGGCACAGGTGCGTAAATACACCGGAAAGGTGCCAGGAAGTTTCCCAAAGTACGGAATTATGAAGCACGCTTTTTTAATTTGTCCTTCCATCGTTCATTTCCTTCTCTTCTTGTCTGTCGACGAATACAGACGCGCATACAGACAGCCGGGCTTATGGATATCTGACAGTAGCAATACCCTCAGACGCAATTTCGCATTCCGGGAAATGTAGGGATTCCTCAGAATATCTTTTTTATAGCAGGATGCCAGTTCTGCAATATCCTCTAATTCCCTCCGATAGCAATCCTGACCGACCAGACGGTCCAGATTATACATCATAACGGTCCATAATTTGCTCACACAACGCAGGTAAAGTTCTAAATCTTTCTTCCCTACATACTCCACGTTTTTTGCCCAGGCATAAAGCCAGTCCATTTTCCGAACGGAATAGGGAACACTAGTGATGCTGCCGGGGCGTTTGCGATAATAATAGAGTTTATCTGCCAGGACGGATATCGTCCGACACCGACTCAAGAGTTGGAACATAATTGCTTCATCCTCATGAATCTTACCGTAGGGGAATTGGATTCCCTCATGAATCTCCCGGCGATAGAGCTTGCCCCATGCTCCCCAGTCCCTGGTAGCAAAACGACGCATCGCCTCATCCTTCCGGATGACTTCGCCTTCCCCCGAAAGTACAGCCGGCTTAATAGCTTCCCCATCCACAAAAGCCCGGGGCTGAGCAATCACAACGTCCGCACCGGTCCTTTTCGCCTCGTCAACCATAATCTGCAATGTGCGTATGTCCAGGCAGTCATCGGAATCCACAAAACACCAATACTGTCCTTTTGCCATCTCCATGCCCACATTGCGCGCATCGGATAGGCCGCCGTTTGCCTTATGGATAACCCGAATTCGGGGGTCCTGAAGTGCGTAACTGTCGCACATTTCTCCACATCTGTCTGGCGACCCATCATCTACCAAGATAATCTCCAAATTGTGATAGCTCTGACTTCGGATTGAGGATACACATTCATCCAGATATTGTTCAACCTTATAGACTGGAACAACCACGGAAACCAATGGCCATATTGTGTTCATAACCAGCCCTCCCAATGTCAAGCTCTGCGCTTCAGACGCAACATCTTCTTATAAAAACCAAACGGCAGATAAATTAAAACCTCTACACGTATCCTGTCCTGTCGAAACCGAAATGGTACACGTCGAAATAACCTTCGATGCTGGCGAAGTTGCTTAACGGATGATTTGGCAATCTCCGGAAATCGCTCATTGGAAAGCGCAATCTCAGAAAGCACCCACAACAAGCTTCCCCTATATCGAGCTGCTGCCACCTCTTCCAGCTCCGGCCATTTTTCCTGTACTATGCGTAGGTTCGCCGCACAGTGTTCAGGCCAGTGCATTTTCTTCGGAGAAAAACTTGACGTTGTAATACTCTCCGGCCGGCAGCGGTAGTGGTAGACCACCGCGTCGGTTTTTGCGACCCGGCTGCAGCGCTCCAGCAGGCGCAGGACGATGGCCTCGTCCTCGTTGATCTCTCCCACGGGATAAAGGATGCCTTCGTGAACCTCCCGGCGGTAGAGCCGGGCCCAGGCGGCGCAGCCATTGCGGAACATATCTCCCATGGCCTCCTCAGTGGTCATGACTCCATAGCCATGACTTTCCCCGGTGGCCTCCGGCACATCCGCAAACCGTCTATGGTCGCCGATGACCAGCTGGGCATCCGTCCTTTGGGCAATCTCCAGCAGGGTTTCCACCGCCTTTTCCGGCAGCAGATCGTCGCTGTCCACGAATACAAAATAGTCGCCTTTCGCAATCTCCATGCCGGCGTTCCGGGCATCGGACAGACCGCCGTTTTTCTTGTGGATGACCACTACCCGGCTGTCCCGGTTGGCGTAATCGTCGCAAATCCCGCCGCAGCAATCCGGAGAACCATCATCCACCAGGATGATCTCTATATTACGGTAAGTCTGGGCCAGGATTGAATCCACACAGGGGCCCAAATATGCCTCTACCTTGTAAACGGGCACAATGATACTGATCAGGGGCTCCATCATGTTTCCTCCAGCAGCGCTTCCCATTGATTGAGGATCGCTTCTTCCAAAAATTTTTCCATCCCCGCCACGGAATTAGCGGAGTAATTTTGCCGCAAAGCGGCGTCGTCCATCAGTTGGGCCAGTTTTTCTGCCATGGTGTCCAGGTCGAAGGGGGGCACCAGACAGCCGTTCAGGCCGTCGGCGATGATGTCGCTGGGGCCCGTCATGATGTCGAAGGCCAGCAGGGGCAGGCCCCAGCCCTTGCCCTCCAGCAGCGTCATGGGCAGACCCTCCATGTCGGAGGTCAGCACCAGCATGGCCGCCTTTTGGTACTGGGCATCCATGTCCTTCGTCAGACCGGGCAGCAGCACCCGACCCTCCAGTCCGGCCTCCGCGATTTGCTTTTCCAGGTTCGCCCGCTCCGGGCCCTCGCCGCAGATGACCCAGTTCCAATCCGGACGGCCGGGCAAGACCCTTTTGGCCAGCTCCACCACCCGGTGGTAGCCCTTATTTTGGAGCAAATGCCCCACGGACAGAATGGTTCTGGATTCTGAGTCGTATGCAAAATCGCGACTTTGCGCCGGGTTGGGGATTACCCGCACCGGAGCGCAGTTTTTGATATTATTTTCGTAATTATTTTTGTCTTTTTCCGTTAAAACCACCACATAATCGCTCTTTTTCGCCGCAAACCGACGAAAATACGGGAACAGCCGGGAGCCCCAGTTATTGCAGAAATTTCCATGCTCCCAGGTGATGACCCGCTGCTTTTTCGCGGCCAGGATGCCGTAAAAGCCCATGCCCATATCCACATTGATGATGCAATGGACACTATTTTCTTTCAAAAATCGGCGAATCCATCGAATTTGCCGGAACATTCCTAACTTTCCGGAAAAGGGCGGCACCACCTGATGGCGCACTCCCTCCGCCAGGGGATAGAACACGCTGCCCCCCGACAGCCGGAGGCTCAGCAGATGCACCTCGTGAGCGGCGCACAAGGCATTTGCCAGCCAGGCGGCCATCCGCTCGGTGCCGCCGCTGCGGGACATATCCCCCTCTAAAATACAAATTCGCATAAACATTCACCAAATGTATTTTTCCCTTTCGCAGGGGCGGGAATCATATCCCCGCCCTGCGAAGAACGCATTACAGTCCATCCAGCATCTCTTCCACCGCCCGGACGGTTTCCGTCCGGCTGAAGAAGCTGCCACGCTCTCTGGCCTTCTCTTTGTAATGGGCCAGCAGTGCCGGGTCGGAGAGCATTTTTTTCATACCCTGATAGACCCCTTCCTCGCTGTTTTCCACCACGAGGCCATATTCATCCTGCTCTCCCAGCAGCTCCCTGGCGCCGGAGCAATCGGTGCTGACCACCGGGGTGCCCAAAATCAATGCCTCCGTCACCGCCGTGGAGAATCCCTCCCGCCGGGAGGAACAGACGTACAAATCGCATCGGGACACATACTGATAAGGATTTTTCTGGAACCCCAACAGCGTAACCGAATCCTCGATTCCCAGTCGCTTCATCTGCTGTTCAATCGCTTTTTGCTCTTCACCAACACCGAGAATGTAGATGTGGTGCTTCAGCCCCTCGTCCAACAATCGCTTATGCGCGTTCAGCAGCCGGTCGAAGCCTTTGGTTTTCATCATCCGGGCCACTGTGCAGACGCTGGGAACTTCACCGGTAACAAAATCCCGGTTTTTAGGTGGTTCATTGGCTTTTTCCAGAATCTGCTCGGTTTCGTTGGTGTTATACAACACAGAAACCGGTGTAGTGATTCTCAAATTCTCGCAAAAACATTCTTTTACATTTTGGGATACAGCCACGATTTGATTAAAGCCATTGTATACGCGCTCAGCTTCCGTTGGGTTGCAAAAACCAACCGCCGCCGCATCGGGTGTCTTCAGTTCAATATGCACCCAAGCCACTTTTTTAACCCCTGCCGGGCATCCTCCCAGTATCCGACTGGTGGGGCCCTCCAAATAAGACACAGCAATATCATACCGCTCCTTCACAAATCTGTTCCACCAAAACCGGGGGGAAAACATCTTGAATACAATCGTATTCCCTCGGAATTGGAACGGAAACACCGTGCGATAACGAATATGAGGCTTTAACGATTCCCTGTGTACCCCCACATCAAACAAAGTTTGAAGCGTGATATCATATTTTTTCCAATCGAGGTTGTTTACCAGGTTCACCAGAACTTTCTCCGCTCCGCCGGGCTTGAGATTTGGAATCAAAAACAGCAATTTCTTTTTCATGACATATTCACCAAAAATCTGTCAAATAGATAATCCCACAAAGACATTTGATTATATCCTGAATCAAATGGCCGAATCACTGCGTTTTCGTAGATGAAATATAGCGTGTAACCTGTCATGCAGGCTGGGAGCAGCCACCGGCGATCCTTGGGGTGGGCGCTGTAGATAATCCAGGGCAACACCACCACCTGGGCCGGCAGAAAGTAGTTGGCCAGTCGGGCAAAATAGTTGGCGGTTCCAAAAAGGCCCACGAACATGATCAGAGCATTGATCATGGACAGGTTGAACATCAGATGCACATCTTCTCCCGTATTACGGAACAAATCCTGGCCGAAGAACACCGCCAGAATCAACGGCACGAAGCACACCGCCACCCGGAAAATATTCACGCCCTCGCCCAGCATTTCCGCTTCCGAATACTCGGCGCCCATGGCTTCTGTAATGTCCAGCACCGTGCCAATCAGGGTTTCCAGCAACACACCCGCCGCCATAAAAAGAAGCATATAGACCACCGTCTTGCCATGCCAGGGCTCAAACATCATAAGCGGTACAATCAGATAAATCAGCGCATAGGGATGGAACAAGCTGCCCAAAAACACCAACAGCGCAAAACGAATCCACTTGCGATCCAGCGCAAAGGGGATGGCGCACAGGCAAATAGCCGTAGCCTGGGTCTGCTTGATTGCTGCCATGGCAAAGGTATAAAAGCCGGTGGTCAGCATCAAAAATACACCGAACACCATATTCACCGAATACCGGCGGACAAACCACACATAGGGAATTACCGTAGCAAAAGCAAAGAACATCAAATAATCCTGCCGGGTAAAGCCGATGGTTTTCAGCAAACTGACCAAAAACTTAAACAGAATACCCTCGGAAAACCTGGTATTATTGTTCGCCAGATAATCCCTCAGCAAAGGAGCCTGATCATATATCTGAATATAGGTAACCGTGTCATTACCCCAGGTACGCAGGCCGCAGAAGAAGCCCATCACCAGAATAATTATCCAGGTCACAGCCCGCTCCCGCCGATAAAAACCGAGGCTTCTGTTTCTCAAATCTCGCTGATCCACCAGCCAGGCCATTGGCACCAACGCCGCCATCAGGAGCCACAATCTATCCACGTTTAATAGCCTCCAAATCATTCGCTCTCATCCTCCATCAAAACCCTGTCAGCCCTTGCGCTGCAGATAGAGGTACAGCAGCAATCCACCGGGAATTGCGAAAAAGGTCAGCCATTTCCGGGGGGAGTTCTTTAGAAAATGCTTATCTTTTGCCAGAAGGCTTTCTGCCACATAATGGATGGCAAAACGGTAGCGGTGTAAAAAGGTTGCATTGGGATAAGTCATAATATATTTTCGGTAGAAAATATAGTTTTTGAGGTTTTTCTTGTACAATTTTATAATATTTTGCGTATAGCCGTCAGGCATATATTCCACAACGCACACGGGTTCGTTGAACAGCAGCATCTCATGGGTCAGATCTACCTGAAAATACTTATAGCAGGTCGGAAACAGCTTTTCACCCTCAAATTCCGGGGAATGGAAAGGACGGATCAGCTCCGGACGGTAGACCATCTTCTTGTCGCCCTTCATGCCCAGCCGGTTATACAAATCGTACACCGTTGCGCTTTTGCGTTCAGGAATCTTTGTCCCGATTACATTTCCGTCCTCTGTGATGTCCAGAAACACCATGCCGGCATAACGGTCATCCTTATGGGCGGCCCAGCGGCTCAGAATGATCTCCACGCCGTCATCGGTCATATAGTCATCCGAATCGATGGACACCGCCAGCTCTGTAAAAATATTGTCAAACGCCGTATTGTACCCGGTATGCATTCCGCCGTTCTTTTTGTAGATATAGCGGATGGGAATCCGATTTTCATCAATCCAGCTTTGCACCAAATCTCTGGTGTTGTCTGTGGAGCCATCGTCCACCACCAGCCATTCAAAATCCCGGCAGGTCTGCCGCAGCAGACTTTCGTAGCATTTATGCAGGCAGTAGGCCCGGTTATAGGAAAGGGTGAATACAGTTAAGGTAGGCATTGGATCACTTCCTGATGGTGTCGATAATTTGAGCTTGCTGCTGACGGAGCTTTTCCTGGGCCGCACTGATCTCCCGACGAAGCCGGTGGGCATCGCCGCTCATAGACTGGAAAGCCCCGATCAGTTTTTTCGCCGTAACAGTGTGGATAGGCAGCGCATAGGCTTGTAACCCGGAATCGGCCATGATTCCATCTCCCTTGTTGCCACCATAAGTGATGGCGATGCTGGGGACTCCGGAGGCCAGGGAAAAAATAACCGAATGAAACCGGGTTCCAACGGTATGGGTAAAGGTGCCATAAATCTGCTTCATCTGGCGGCTGGTCAGGCTCCGGTCTGCAAACAGGCTGAACCGGCAACGTCCCTCCAGCCTCTGGGCAATTTCCGCCAGGCAGGTCATATCATTTTCGTGATCCATGTCACTGAAAACATGCTCCACCAGCACCGGGTGGTAGCCGTTGCCATCCAACCACACCGCAAATTCTGTCAAGGCATTTTTGTAGGCTTCATATTTGCCTGGTCCGTCTGCCTCTCCGGAGAAGCGATAGGGCCGGGCGGTGATGGCCACGCATTTTTCGTTCCGGCAGTCAATGCCCTTCCGGGCAAGGCAGGCATAGGGGTCAAAATCCGGATCGCTCTCCAAATGGAAGGCCAGATCAGCGTACACCGCCGCCTCTATACCGCAGTGTTCCCGGAGCATTTGTTGCGATATGGACTCCCGGGCCATCACCACGGGACATTTTTTCAAAACATTGCGGATCATGCCCTTGACAAGGGGACTTTTGAAGGGGCCAAAGGAATTTGGCATCACATACACCTTCACCCCAAAGGACTGGGCTAGCCGCAGATGGTACAGGAAAAAGTAAATCTTGTAGGTATCCGCAAAACCGCCGTAGGCATGGAGAAAACCACCGCCTTTGACGAAAGCCGCTTCAGCCCGCCGAAAGTAATCCAGTGTTTTTCTGGTTTTTTTGCTGTACAAGGGGAGCAAAAGCCGGCGGGACCATTTGTGTGCCAGCGGTTCCCGGGTCAGCAGATCCAGTCCAGCCGCCAGCGCCCATTTCAGCTTTAAGCCAAGACCGTAGTGAATATTATCATGTTTCGTGTACCGGGCAGAAGGGTGGTGCAGAATATAATCCAACTGCCCGATTCCCTCTGCGGCGGACTGACGGCAATGCTCCGGCTCCGAAAGCATATAGTAGCTGCCTTCATACCCGGCAGCCTTGGCCAGACGCACCGTCTGCCAAATCAGTGCCTGATCGCCCCGATTGGTATCGTCACAACCGGGCAGAATCAGAAAAACGTTATCACCCAAGGGCTTCCTCCAATGCTTTCACGGTCTTTTCCACGACCTTCTTTTTGTCGAAAACTGCCTCCATGTGGGCGCGGCCGGATTGGCCCATGGCTTCCCGGGTTTCTTTGGGGAGGGTCAGGAAGGTTTTCATGGCTTTATAGAGGCTTTCTGCGTCTTGCGGTTTACATAATATTCCGGACTCCGGGGTTACCGCTTCCCGGCAGCCGGGGATGTCGGTGGTGATCAGGGGCCGGGCCATGGCGGCGCATTCCAGGTTCGTATTGGCCATGCCCTCGTGGTAGCTGGGCAGCACGAAGCAGTGGGCCTTTTTGATGAAGGGCCGCACATCCTGCTGGTAGCCGTGGTAATTCAGCCACCCCTGCCGCTGGCCTTTGACGATCTTTTCCGCAAAATCCTCCTCGTGGAGGCCCAGCACATCCAGCTCGCACCGCTCCCCCTCGGCGTGGAGCCGCTCCATCGCTTCGAACAGCTCGCCGATGCCCTTCTCCTTCATCACCCGGCCCACAAACAGAAACCGCACCGGGCCATCGGGATAATGCTGGGGGGTATAGTGGCTCAGATCCACCCCCGCGCCGCTGAGCAGGCAGGTTTTTTCCGCCGGAATGATGCCCTCGTCCAGGAAAACCTGCCGGTTGTGGGCATTTTCAAAAAAGACCACTTTTGCCTTTTTCAACGCCCGTTTATAGAGAAAAATCACCATTTTCCGCAAAAAACCCTGCTTTTGGAAGGCCGTTCCCAGGCCGGTGATATTCACGGCATAGCTCACCCGCTTTGCCTTGCAGGCCAGACCGCCGTAGATATTGGGCTTGATGGTGTAGGTGATGACCAAATCCGGCTTTTCCGCTTTCAGCATCCTCCGGTAGCGGCGCAGCAAGCCCATGTCCTTCAGGGGGTTCAGGCCCCGGCGGTCAACGGGGGTATCCAAAAAGACGCAGCCCTCCGCCTTCAGCGGCTCCACCAGAGCCCCGTAGGGCAGGGAAATGGACACATCGTTTTTCGCCAGCAGCGCCTCGATCAGCGGCCGGCGGAACTGGTACAGGCCCACATCATTATTCGCTAAAATCAGGACTTTCATGGAAACCTCCTTGGAACGATTTCATCCATGCTTTGCAGGGAAGAACTTCCCGTTTAATCTGAAATCTTTTTCGCCGGAACCCCCACATAAGTGCCGGGTTCCCGGATATTTTTCACCACAACGGCCCCGGCGCCGATCATGCAGTCGGCGCAGACCGTCAGGTTGTTGCTGACCACCGCGCCGATGCCCACCCAGGTGTTTTCCCCGATGGTCACGGTGCCCGCCAGCTTGGCGCCCACGCTGATGTGGACGTAATTTTCGATGATATTATCATGCTCCACGATGGAGCCGGTGTTCAAAATGCAATGGTCGCCGACCCTCGCCCCGGGATTCACCACGGCGTTGGCCATGACCACGGTGCCTTCGCCGATTTGAACGTTTTCCCCGATCACCGCCGCCGGATGGATGGCGGTGTACCATCGCACACCCGCCAGCATCCCGGCGATTTTCCGCCGGACAGCGGCATTGCCGATGCCGATGACAAAATGGGCATCAGGGTAGTTTACATAATCCGCAACCTTCCCCAAGGCGGGCACATTGTCGTCCAGAAAGCCCAGTAAACAGTCCCCGGCCCGACGGACGATATCCCCAATCACCCGGGCATGGCCCCCGGCGCCGATGATGATGACCTGCTTCATACGAAACCTCCAACTGTCAAAAACCCATGTCGTTGCGAGCCAGTGCGCTTAAGTGGCGTGGCAATCCCCCTGGTTTTCCGATAGCCTCAGGAGATTCCCACGGTCGCTTCGCTCCCTCGGAATGACACGCTATTTTGGGGGCGGTGGCCTTCCTTAATTGACGCTCTGCTTTTCAGGGGTGCCCTTGAATTCTTCCATGGTGGCGGCGGTTTCCGAGGAGATGCCCTCCCGCTTGAAAATCTTGCCGACGGTGGTGAAAATCACCTTCAAATCCATGAAAAAGCTGATATTTTCCACATATTCCACATCCAGCCGGAACTTTTCCTCCCAGGAGATGGCGTTGCGGCCGTTGACCTGGGCCCAGCCCGTCAGGCCGGGGCGGACATCGTGGCGGCGGCGCTGCTCTACATTATATAAAGGTAAATATTTCACCAGCAGCGGCCGGGGGCCCACGATGGACATCTGCCCCAGCAGGATATTCACCAGCTCCGGCAGCTCGTCCAGAGAAGTGGAGCGCAGGAGCTTGCCGTAGCGGTTCAGCCGCTGCTCGTCGGGGAGCAGGTTGCCATCCGCGTCCTTTTCGCAGGACATGGTGCGAAATTTAATCAGACGAAAAATTTTCTCATTCTTTCCGGGCCGCAGCTGGGTGAAGAAGGGATTGCCCTTCATAAACCAGGCGCCCAGGAGCATCAAAATCAGAAACACCGGGCTCAGCACCAGAAGCGCCGTCAGCGACAGCAGAAAATCCAGAATTCGCTTTATGTATTTGGGGTACATGGTGAACCTCCCATCACACGACTGTCATTGCGAGGAGCGAAGCGACGTGGCAATCTCCCGGTAGAATGTCAGAAAAGTTACTATTTAGGTGGATGCCACCGGATTAATAAGCATTTTACATCCTTCCGGATTTCTGTATTCATGAGATTGTACCAGGAGATTGCCACGGCCCTTCGGGCCTCGCAATGACATCCTTATTTATGAAAGCGGATTGCCACGGGCCTTGCGGCCCTCATAATGACGTATGTAATTTTCAGGCACTTTTAGAAAAACGATTTCACGATCTCGGTCACGTAATCCTGTTCCTCAGCCGTCATTTTGATATCCGAGGGCAGGCACAGGCCCCGCTTGAAAATATCCTCGTTGACGGCCTCGCCGCCGGCGGTGATGAAGTCGTGGCCGGCGAACACCGGCTGCATATGCATGGGCTTCCAGATGGGCCGGGCTTCCACGTTATGTTCAGCCAGCTTTGCCATCAGCGCCATGGGATCGCCCCGGTCCAGCAGGATGCAGGACAGCCAGAAATTGGGCTGGGTATCCGCTTCATAGGGGTTCATGGTCAGGGGCAGATCCTTGAACGCCGCCTCATACCGGCGGAAAATGGCGGTTTTTCGTTCCCGATGCTCCTCCAGGTGGAGCAGCTGCCCCCGGCCGATGCCCGCCACCACGTTGCTCATGCGGTAGTTGTAGCCGATCATCTCGTGCTGATACCAGGGGGCATTCTCCCGGGCCTGGGTGGCCAGCTTGAAGGCCAACGCCCGGTCCTCCGGCCTTTTCGTCAGGAGCATACCGCCGCCGGAGGTGGTGATGATCTTGTTACCGTTGAAGCTGACGATGTTATAATCGCCAAAGGTGCCGCACTGGCGGCCATGGTAAGTGGTGGACAGGGCCTCCGCCGCGTCCTCAATGAGAATCGCATGATGGCGGTGGCAAATATCCAGAATTTCGTCCATTTTGGCAGGGGTGCCGTACAAATGGGCCAGCACCACCACCCGGGCTTCGGGGTACTTTTCGAAGGCCCGCTCCAGGGCGATGGGGTCCATGTTCCAGGTTTCCCGGTCGGAATCGATGAACACCTGCCGCCCGCCCTCGTAGCTGACCGGGTTGACGGTGGCGGCAAAGGTCATATCGGAGCAGAGGACGGTATCCCCCCGCTTCACCCCGGCCAGTTTTACAGCCAGGTGCAGCGCCGCGGTGCCGGAGCAAAGGGACAGGCCATGGAGCCCGCCGCCCAGGTAATCGCACAGCTCCGTCTCAAAATTGTCGCAGTTGAAGCCCAGGGGGGCAATCCAGTTTTTGTCGAAGGCCTCCTGAATGAAGGTCATTTCCTCCCCATGCATGGTGGGGACGGACAGGGGAATGCGTTTTTCCATAATCTTCGCCGCTTTCTGTGCCGATACTTCGGCAGTATATACAATATCACCTTATTCTAACATGATATGATACAAAATTCAACCCCAAAAAATCGGGTGCGGCCAGGGAACCCCCGTAGGGGCCGATGCCCACATCGGAGCGCAGATTGTGGATAAAATTGTACATGATTGTTTAGCGCCCAAGCCTTCCCCCTGGGGGGAAGGTGCCCCGAAGGGGCGGATGAGGGGTCTGCAGTCGGATGATCTACGCATTTCAGGTAATCGTAGTGCAGACCCCTCATCAGTCACAAAAATGGTTCCGAAGAACCATTTTTTGTGCCAGCTTCCCCCCAGGGGGAAGCCTTATTGCGTCCCTTCGGGGCGCTCGGTAGCCGGAGACCGCCGCAATTCAATTACACCGCTAAACAATCCTTTTCCCCGTCATCCCCTTTTGGGGCGGAGGTATTTACGCCGCAGCCTGATTGTATTGTCAACATCCACATGGAATCGTTTCAAAATGGCTCAGAAACTGTCTTTTCACCGAATTGACGAACGAATCGACTTATGTTATAATGAATCCGTATTCAATAGCGCCCCTGTTACTGACGGTTTTGAGTGGAGCACCACACGGAGCAGAGGCGTATAAAGCCGACCGTCTGGGCACACGCACCTTGACCGGTTGGCGTGTGCCTTTTTACATTTTGGAGGTTTTTACATGAAAAAAGTCGCCATCATCATGGGTTCCGATTCCGACCTGCCCGTGGTCCGCAAGGCCGCGGATACCCTGGTCAGCTTCGGCGTGCCCTATGAAATGCACATCTATTCCGCCCACCGGACTCCGGTGGAGGCCCGTGATTTCGCCCTGAATGCCCGCAGTGCAGGCTTCGGTGCCATCATCTGTGCCGCCGGTATGGCCGCCCATCTGGCCGGTGCCATCGCCGCCAACACCACCCTGCCCGTGATCGGCATCCCCATGAAGTCCACCACCTTCTCCAACGGTATTGACGCCCTCCTGTCCACGGTCCAGATGCCCTCCGGTATCCCTGTCGCCACCGTGGCGGTGGATGGCGCGGTCAATGCCGCTTTGTTGTCTATCGAGATTCTGGCCGTCACCGACGATGCCCTGGCCCAAAAGCTGGACGCCAAGCGCAAGGCCGACGCCGAAAAGGTCCTCCAGAAGGACGCCGCACTGCAATAAGCAAAAATGCTGTCATTGCGAGCCAGTGCGCTTAAGTGGCGTGGCAATCCCCCAAGGTTTCCGATAGCCTCAGGAGATTGCCACGGCCCTGCGGGCCTCGCAATGACATAGAATAAACAATATACTCATTTTTTCAGAAAGAGGTAATCAACCATGGAAAATCTGACTCTGCTTTACACCGGTAAGACCAAGAATGTTTATGCCCTGCCCAACGGCAACTGCCTGCTGAAGTTCAAGGACGACTGCACCGGCAAGGACGGTGTGTTCGATCCCGGCGAGAACGCCGTGGGCCTGACCATCGAGGGCGTGGGCGATGTGAACCTGCGGATGAGCATCTACTTCTTCGAGAAGATCAACGCCGCCGGCATCCGCACCCACTACGTCAGCGCCGACCTGGCCAACACCACCATGGAAGTCCTGCCCGCCAAGGTCTTTGGCAAGGGCCTGGAGGTCATCTGCCGCAATAAGGCCGTGGGCTCCTTCATCCGCCGCTACGGCGCCCTGATCGAGTCCGGCGCCGACCTGCCCAGCTATGTGGAGACCACCCTGAAGGACGATGCCAAGGGCGATCCCCTGATCACCAAGGACGCTCTGGTGGCCATCGGCGTCATGACCGACGAGCAGTACGAGGACCTGAAGGCCCAGACCCAGGCCATCACCAAGATCGTGGCCGACGACCTGGCCGCCAAGGGCCTGGAGCTGTACGACATCAAGTTCGAGTTCGGCTACGACCCCGACGGCAATGTCATGCTGATTGACGAGGTCGCCTCCGGCAATATGCGGGTCTACAAGGACGGCGAATACGTGGACCCCCTGACCCTGAACAAGCTGTTCTTCGCCAACTGATCCACAAATCCATAAAACGAGATGGATCGATAGATACGGGATATAAGATACGAGATACGAGATATTCCTTGTCGTGACCGTATCTCATATCCGTTACGAGATATGCCTGGTGGCGAAAGTGCCATCAGGATACGAGATGATGCGGATCTTCGCGATATCCCGTATCTCATATCTCGTATCTCGTATCTCACTCTGCATCTCATATCTTCTGCATCCCGTATCTATAGCAAGGAGGTCACTAAATGGGTGGCTTTTTCGGGGCTATTACCCGCAAAGAATGTAAATATGACGTGTTTTTCGGCACGGATTATCACTCCCACCTCGGCACCCGCCGGGGCGGTATGGCGTTTTTTGACGAGCAGAAAGGCTTCCAGCGCCAGATCCACAACATCGAAAACACTCCCTTCCGCACCAAATTCGAGTCCGATATGGGCAAATTCTGCGGCCATGCCGGCATCGGCTGCATCTCCGACACCGACCCCCAGCCTCTGCTGGTCCGGTCCCACCTGGGGATGTTCGCCATCGCCACCGTGGGCCTGATTAACAACGCCGAGGAGCTGGTGGAAAAGACCTTCTCCGGCCCCGGCCATCAGTTCATGGCCATGTCCTCCGGCAAGGTCAACACCACGGAGCTGACCGCCGCCCTCATCAACCAAAAAAGCGACATCGTCGAGGGCATCCACCATGCCCAGAACATTATCGACGGCTCCTGCACCATTCTGCTGCTGACCCCCGACGGCCTCATCGCCGCCCGGGACCGGCTGGGCCGCATCCCGGTGCTGGTGGGCCAGAGCCTGGAGGGCTGCTGCGTTTCCTTCGAGTCCTTCGCCTACCACAAGCTGGGCTACCAGGACTACTACGAGCTGGGCCCCGGTGAGATCGTGAAGATCACCCCCGGCGGCGTGGAGCAGCTGGCCGCCCCCGGCAAGGAAATGAAGATCTGCGCCTTCCTGTGGACCTACTACGGCTACCCCAACTCCAATTACGAGGGCAAGAACGTGGAGGTCATGCGCTACCGCAACGGCGAGATCATGGCCCGGGACGAAGCCAAGGCCGGTACCCTGCCGGATGTGGACTTCGTGGCCGGTGTGCCGGATTCCGGCCTCCCCCACGCCATCGGCTACGCCAACGAGAGCCACAAGGCCTACGCCCGGCCCTTCGTGAAATACACCCCCACCTGGTCCCGTTCCTTCATCCCCTCCAATCAGGAGATGCGCAATCTCGTGGCGGAAATGAAGCAGATTCCCGTGCCGGAGCTGATTCAGGACAAGAAGCTGCTGTTCGTGGACGATTCCATCGTCCGGGGCACCCAGCTCAACGAAACCGTTCAGTTCCTCTATGAAAGCGGCGCCAAGGAAGTGCATATGCGCTCTGCCTGTCCGCCCATCATGTACAGCTGCAAATATCTGAATTTCTCCAGCAGCAAATCCGAAATGGAGCTGCTGGCCCGGAAGACCATCCAGAAGCTGGAGGGTCTGGAGGGCATGAAGCACATCGACGAATACACCGACCGCACCACCGAGCGGGGACAGTGCCTGCTGAAGACCATCTGCGAGGACATGGGCTTCGACTCCCTGGGCTACCAGAGCCTGGAGGGCCTCCTGGAGGCCATCGGCCTGGACCGGGAAAAGGTCTGCACCTACTGCTGGAACGGCAAGGAATAAGCCCTACGCCTTGCCCCCCTCATTTATGAGGGGGGTGGACGAGCGAAGCGAGGCCGGGGGGAGTCCGTGACAAAGAGAAGAGAGAAGCCTGCTTTCGTAGGGGATACCGCAACGATTCACTTAATACTGACTCCCCCCCGCCCCTCATAAATGAGGGGGGCAAGATTGATACCTAATATATAAAACTTCCGAAAAGGAGCTTTCATCATGGATCACAAGAACTCCCAGTCTGCCAGCTACGCGGCTGCCGGTGTGGACATTACCGCCGGTTATAAGGCTGTCGAGCTGATGAAGAAGCACGTTGCCCGGACCCGCAACGCTGGGTGCCTGGATGACGTAGGCGGCTTCGGCGGCTGCTTCGGCCTGCCCATCGCCGGCATGGAGGAGCCCGTTCTGGTCTCCGGCACCGACGGCTGCGGCACCAAGGTCAAGCTGGCCATCCTCATGGACAAGCACGACACCATCGGCATCGATGCCGTGGCCATGTGCGTCAACGACATCATCTGCGTGGGCGCCAAGCCCCTGTTCTTCCTGGACTACATCGCCTGCGGCAAGAACATCCCCGAGAAGATCGCTGCCATCGTTTCCGGCGTGGCCGAGGGCTGCGTCCAGTCCGGCGCCGCCCTCATCGGCGGCGAGACCGCGGAGCATCCCGGTCTGATGCCTGTGGAGGACTACGACCTGGCCGGCTTCGCCGTGGGCATCGTGGACAAGAAGAAGATCATCAAGAATGAGCGCATGGCCGCCGGTGACGTGGTCATCGCCCTGGCCTCCACCGGCATCCATTCCAACGGCTTCAGCCTCTGCCGGAAGGTTTTCAACATCGACAATAATGACCCCCTGCTCTACGAAAGCCGCGAAGAGCTGGGCGGCAAGACCATCGCCGAAACCCTGCTGACCCCCACCAAAATCTACGTCAAGAGCATCCTGGCGCTGCTGGAAAAGGTGGACGTGAAGGGCATCAGCCACATCACCGGCGGCGGCTTCTACGAAAATATTCCCCGCTCCATCCCCGACGGCCTCTGCGCCAAAATCGACAAGTCCGCCGTGAAGGTCCTGCCCATTTTCGACCTGATTATGTCCTTCGGCAACATTCCCGAGCGGGATATGTACAATACCTATAATATGGGCGTGGGCATGAGCGTTGTGGTTCCCGCCGACCAGGTGGACACCGCGCTGGAAATCCTCAAGGCCAACGGCGAGGATGCCTACGTCATCGGTTCCATCATCGAAAACGACGAGAAGGTGATTCTGGAGTGAAGCGGATCGCGGTTTTCGTTTCCGGCGGCGGCACCAACCTCCAGGCCCTGATCGATGCCCAGGGGACAGTCCTGAACAGCGGCAAAATCACCCTGGTGGTGGCCAACAACGCCGACGCTTACGCCCTGGAGCGGGCAAAAAAGGCCGGCATCGCCACGGAAGTGGTGCTGAAAAAGCAGTGCGGCTCCCAGGCGGCTTTCGAAGAGCGGCTGAAGGAGGTCCTGACTGCCCACGGCATCGATATCATCGTCCTGGCGGGCTTCATGACCATCCTGACGGAGAATTTCACCAGCTGCTACCCCAAGCGAATCCTGAATGTCCACCCCAGCCTGATCCCTTCCTTCTGCGGCGAGGGCTTCTACGGCCTGCGGGTCCATCAGGCGGCGCTGGATTACGGCGTGAAGGTCACCGGCGCCACGGTGCATTTCGTCAACGAAATCCCCGATGGCGGCGAGATCATCGCCCAGAAGGCCGTCTACATCGAAGACGGCGACACCCCCGAAACGCTGCAGCGCCGGGTCATGGAACAGGCGGAATGGATTCTGCTCCCCGAAGCTGCCGAAAAGGTCTGTAAGGAACTTTAGAAACCACCCCGTAGGGGCCGATGCCCACATCGGCCCTCGCCGCAGGCGCAATGCGGAACCCGGGCCGATGTGGGCATCGGCCCCTACGGCATGACAGCATGAATTGGAGGATATACCAATGAACGTCTACGAAACCAAAACCATGGCCGCCTGGCTGGACGGCAACACCTACCCCGGCCGGGGCATCGTCCTGGGCGTGGCCCCTGATGGCAAGAAGGCCGTGGCGGCTTACTTCATCATGGGCCGGTCCGTCAACTCCCGGAACCGGGTGTTCTGCCTGGAGCCCGACGGCATCCGTACCGAGGCCCACGACCCCGCCCTGATGAAGGATCCTCACCTGATTATCTACCATCCTGTCCGTGAGCTGGGCGATGGCCTGATCGTCACCAACGGCGACCAGACCGATACCATCTGGCAGTTCGCCGCCCGTGGCGAGAGCTGGGAGGCCGCTCTGCGGACCCGCCAGTTCGAGGACGACGGCCCCAACTGGACCCCCCGGATTTCCGGCATCCAGGCCGGCGACGGCTCCTACAAAATGTCCATCCTGAAGGCCGCCGACCCCGAGGGCAACGCCTGCGCCCGGTTCTTCTGGGAGTACCCCGCCACCGCGGGCCTGGGCCACTTCCTGCACACCTACGTCTGCGACGGCAACCCCGTGATTCCCACCTTCCAGGGCGAGCCCGAGCGGGTGGAGATTCCCGGCGATATCGACGCCTTCACCAAGGAGCTGTGGGAGAATCTGGACGAAAACAACAAGATTTCCCTCTTCGTCCGCTACACCGACCTCGCCACCGGCGAAAAGGAACAGCGGATCATCAATAAGCACTGCTAATCGCACGCCTCCTTGCCCCCCTCATTTATGAGGGAGGTGGACGAGCGAAGCGAGGCCGGGGGGAGTCTGCCCCCGGTATACTCCCCCCGCCCCGGGCTACGCCGGGGCACCCCCCTCATAAATGAGGGGGGCGAGCGTATCTACTATTATTTGGAGGTTATCAAAATGACTGAATTTCAGCTGAAATATGGCTGCAACCCCAACCAGAAGCCTGCTTCCCTGTACATGAAGGACGGCTCCGAGCTGCCCTTCGAGATTCTCAACGGCCGCCCCGGCTACATCAACTTTATGGACGCCCTGAACTCCTGGCAGCTGGTCAAGGAGCTGAAGGAAGCCACCGGCATGGCCTGCGCCACCTCCTTCAAGCACGTTTCCCCCACCTGTGCCGCCGTGGGCAAGCCCCTGCCGGCGGACCTGAAGAAGGCCTGCTTCGTGGAGGACATCGAGGGTCTGGACGAGAATCCCCTGGCCTGCGCCTATGCCCGTGCCCGTGGCGCGGACCGGCTCTGCTCCTTCGGCGACTGGGTGGCCCTGTCCGACGAGTGCGATGCCATGACCGCTTCCATGATCGCCAAGGAAGTTTCCGACGGTGTCATCGCCCCCGGCTACACCGATGAAGCTCTGGCCATCCTGAAAACCAAGCGGGGCGGCAATTACAATGTGGTTGCCATCGACCCCAATTACGTTCCCGAAACCCAGGAAACCAAGCAGATTTTCGGCATCACCTTCGAGCAGGGCCGCAACAACTTCAAGATCGGCGAGCATCTGCTGGAGAACATGGTCACCGCCAACAAGGAGCTGCCCGAAAGCGCCAAGATTGACCTGATTATCTCCCTGATTACCCTGAAGTACACCCAGTCCAACTCCGTCTGCTTTGCCTACGACGGCCAGGCCATCGGTGTCGGCGCCGGTCAGCAGTCCCGAGTCCACTGCGTGCGCCTCGCCGGCGGCAAGGCCGACACCTGGTTCCTGCGGCAGCATCCCAAGACCCTGGCTCTGCCCTTCCGGGAGGACCTGGGCCGCCCCGGCCGTGATAACGTCATCGACGGCTACATCAACGGCAACGAAGAGGATGTCTGCGCCGAGGGCATCTGGCAGAACTACTTCACCGTCCGTCCCGAGCCCCTGACCGCCGAAGAGAAGCGGGCCTGGCTGGATTCCCGGGATGCGGTTGCCCTGGGCTCCGATGCCTTCTTCCCCTTCCCCGACTCCGTCAAGCGTGGCGTGGCCTCCGGCGTCAAGTACATCGCCCAGCCCGGCGGCTCCATCCGCGACGACCTGGTCATCGCCGAGTGCGACAAAAACGGCATCGCCATGGCCTTCACCGGCATGCGGCTGTTCCACCACTAATTTCAACGCCATAGGGGACGGTTCTGCCGCCCCCTATCGGTGCGTTTTCCAGACACGCCGCTTGCTGCCTTGCCCCCCTCGTTTACGAGGGGGGTGGCCGAGCGAAGCGAAGGTCGGGGGGAGTCCGTAACAAAGAGAAGAGAGAAGCCTGCTTTCGTAGGGACCGATACCCACATCGGCCCTGCGGGATTACCGATGGGTAAAAAGGGCCGATGTGGGCATCGGCCCCTACAACTATTCATTATTCATTCTTCACTTACCACAGACTCCCCCCGCCCCTTCGGGGCACCCCCCCTCATAAATGAGGGGGGCAAGAATAACCCTTACTGACTTTTGGAGGTAACCTATGAACATCCTCGTCGTGGGCGGTGGCGGTCGTGAACACGCCATTATCCGCTCTCTGAAAATGAACCCTGACGTTTCTACTATTTTCGCCCTCCCCGGCAATGGCGGTATCGCCGCCGATGCCACCTGCGTTCCCATTGCCGCCACGGATATCGACGGCATCGTGGAATTTGCCAAAAATAACGCCATCGACTATGCCGTGGTAGCCCCGGACGACCCCCTGGTGCTGGGCTGCGTGGACCGGCTCAATGAGATTGGCATCCCCTGCTTCGGCCCCAAGGCCAACGCCGCCATCATCGAAGGCAGCAAGGCCTTCGCCAAGAATCTGATGAAAAAGTACGGCATCCCCACCGCCGCTTATGAGATTTTCACGGAGCTGGATGAAGCCCTGAAATATCTGGAAACCGCCCCCATCCCCACGGTCATCAAGGCCGACGGCCTGGCTCTGGGCAAGGGCGTCATCATCGCCACCACCCGGGAGGAGGCCGTGGAGGCCGTCACCGACATGATGGCCAACGCCAAATTCGGCAAATCCGGCTCCACCGTGGTCATAGAGGAGTTCCTGGAGGGCCCCGAGGTGTCCGTCCTGGCCTTTACCGACGGTAAAGTTGTCCGGCCCATGGTGTCCAGCATGGACCACAAGCGGGCCGGGGATGGCGACACCGGCCTGAACACCGGCGGCATGGGCACCATCGCCCCCAACCCCTGCTACACGGACGAAATCGCCAAGCAGTGCATGAAGGAAATCTTCCTGCCCACCATCCGGGCCATGAAGAAGGAGCGCCGCACCTTCCAGGGCTGCCTGTACTTCGGCCTGATGCTGACCAAGGACGGCCCCAAGGTCATCGAGTACAACTGCCGCTTCGGCGACCCCGAAACTCAGGTGGTGCTGCCCCTGCTGAAAAGCGACCTGCTGACCATTATGATGGCCTGCACCAACGGCACCCTGTCCAAGACCCCCGTCCGGTTCTCCCGGAAGCACGCCTGCTGCGTGGTCAAGGCCTCCAAGGGCTACCCCGAAAACTACAAGAAGGGCTATAAGCTGACCATGTCCGACCGGGCCGCCAAGGCCACCTTCGTGGCCGGTGCCAAGCTGGAGGACGGGAAGCTGGTCACTTCCGGCGGCCGTGTCACCGGCACCACCGCCGTCCGCTCCACCCTGGAGGAGGCCATCGCCGCCGCCTACCGCCTCTCCGCCGGCGTCAAATTCGCCAATGCCTACTGCAGAAGCGACATCGGCCAGAGAGCGCTGAAAGAAAGTAAGTAATAACGCAGATATGGAGTGGAAGATACGAGATACGGGATATGAGATACGAGATAATGCGTATTTTATATCATCCCCGAAGGGGATCCCTTCTATCTCGTATCTCGTATCTCATATCTCATATCTCATATCTAAAAATAAACTGGAGGAACCCCCCATGGTTTATCGCATTTATGTTGAGAAAAAAGAGGGCCTGGAGAATGAGGCCAGAGGCCTGCTCAGCGAGGCCAAAAACCTGCTGGGCATCACCAATCTGGAAGGCCTGCGGCTGTTCAACCGCTATGACGCGGAGAATATCTCCGAGGAGCTCTTCGACTACGCCGTCAAGACCGTTTTCTCCGAGCCCCAGCTGGACTACGCCGCAGCAGAAGTGGATCTGCCCGGCGCCTATGTCTTTGCCGTGGAGGCCCTGCCCGGTCAGTTTGACCAGCGGGCCGATTCCGCCGCCCAGTGCATCCAGATCATCTCCCAGGGCGACCGGCCCCTGATCCGCACCGCCAAGGTCTACGCCCTCTACGGCCAGCTCACCGAAAAGGACATCGCCGATTTCAAGAAGTACGTCATCAACCCCGTGGAATGCCGGGAGGCCGCCCTGGAGCTGCCCGAAACCCTGGCCATTCAGTACGACATCCCCACTGAGGTTGCCACCCTCGACGGCTTTACCAAGCTGGATCAGAAGGGCCTGGCCGACTTCATCAAGCAGTACGGCCTGGCCATGGATCTGGACGACATCACCTTCTGCCAGAGCTACTTCGTTTCCGAGGACCGGGACCCCACCATCACCGAAATCCGGATGATCGACACCTACTGGTCCGACCACTGCCGCCACACCACCTTCGGCACCATCATCGACGATGTGAAATTCGAGGATGCGCTGCTGCAGTCTACTTATCATGAGTACATCGCCACCCGGAACGCTCTGGGCCGGGAGAACAAGCCCATCTGCCTGATGGACCTGGCCACCATCGCCGTGCGGCACCTGAAGGCCAACGGTCAGCTCCCCAAGCTGGACGAATCCGAAGAGATCAACGCCTGCACTGTCAAGATCGATGTGACCGTGGATGGCGTCACCGAGCCCTGGCTGCTGCTGTTCAAGAACGAAACCCACAACCATCCCACCGAAATCGAGCCCTTCGGCGGCGCGGCCACCTGCATCGGCGGTGCCATCCGTGACCCCCTGTCCGGCCGTTCTTACGTTTACGGCGCCATGCGTGTCACCGGTGCCGCAGACCCCCTGAAGAGCGTTTCCGAAACCATCCCCGGCAAGCTGCCCCAGCGGAAGATCGTCACCACCGCCGCCGCAGGCTACTCCAGCTACGGCAACCAGATCGGTCTGGCCACCGGCATCGTGGACGAAATCTACCACCCGGGCTACGCCGCCAAGCGGATGGAGATCGGCGCGGTCATCGCCGCGGCGCCCGCCGAAAATGTCCGCCGGGAGCGGCCCGAGGCCGGCGACATCGTGATTCTGCTGGGCGGCAACACCGGCCGTGACGGCATCGGCGGCGCCACCGGCTCCTCCAAGGCCCACAATACCCAGTCCGTGGAAACCTGCGGCTCCGAGGTCCAGAAGGGCAACGCCCCCGAGGAGCGGAAATTGCAGCGGCTGTTCCGGAACGCCGAAGCCTCCCGGCTCATCAAGCGGTGCAATGACTTCGGCGCCGGCGGCGTATCCGTTGCCATCGGCGAGCTGGCCGACGGCCTGACCATCGACCTGAACGCCGTGCCCAAGAAGTACGAGGGTCTGGACGGCACCGAAATCGCCATTTCCGAATCCCAGGAACGGATGGCCGTAGTGGTGGAGGCCAAGGACGTCAAGCGCTTCCTGGAGCTGGCCCTGACCGAAAACCTGAACGCCGTCCCCGTGGCCACCGTCACCGAAGAGGCCCGGCTGGTCATGCACTGGAACGGCAAGAAAATCTGCGACATCAGCCGCGACTTCCTGAACTCCAACGGCGCGGACAAGCATATCACCTGCGCTCCCGCCGCCCCCACCGGCTATCAGAAGACCATTTCCGGCACCTTCGCCGAGAATTTCAAGGCCGTGGCCACCGACCTGAACACCTGCTCCAAGCGGGGCCTGAGCGAGCGGTTCGACTCCACCATCGGCGCCGGCACCGTGCTGATGCCCTTCGGCGGCAAGAACCAGCTGACCCCCATCCAGGCCATGGTCCAGAAGATCAGCGTCGAAAAGAAGCACACCGACGACTGCTCCTTCATGGCCTTCGGCTACAACCCCTTCATCACCTCCGCTTCCCCCTACCACGGCGCCTACCTGGCGGTCATCGAGTCCGTTTCCAAGCTCATCGCCACCGGTGCCGACTTTAAGGACGTTTATCTGACCTTCCAGGAGTATTTCGAGCGGCTGAACAAGGACCCCAAGCGTTGGGGCAAGCCCCTGGCGGCACTGCTGGGCGCCTTCAAGGCCCAGATGAACCTGGGCATCGGCTCCATCGGCGGCAAGGACTCCATGTCCGGCTCCTTCGAGAATCTGGATGTGCCCCCCACCCTGGTTTCCTTCGCCGTCACCACCGGCAAGACCAGTGATGTAATCAGCCCCGAATTTAAGGCCGCCGGCCACACCGTGTGCCTGCTGAAGCCCCAGCTGGATGAAAACGGTCTGCCCGTCACCGAATCCCTGCTGAAGAATTTCAACACCGTCACCGAGCTGCTGCGCAGCGGCAAGGCCGTGGCCGCCTACACCCCCGGCATGGGCGGCGTGGCAGAGGCCCTGATGAAGATGGGCTTCGGCAACGGCTTCGGCATCGCCATCGACGAAAACGTGACCATGGAGGAGCTCTTCGGCTACAACTACGGCGCCTTCGTGCTGGAAATGGCCGAAGGGACTGTGGGCCAGGTCCTGGGCACCACCACCGCCGGCGACTTCTCCTACCGGGGCGAAACCCTGGACCAGGGCGGCATCCTGAAGGCCTACGAGGACAAGCTGGAGTCCGTCTACTCCTGCAACATCCCCGCCCCCGCGGGCAAGATGGAGACCTTCTCCTTCGAGGCCGGCGCCCGGGTGGCTCCCGCCATCAAGGTGGCCAAGCCCAAGGTGCTGATCCCCGCCTTCCCCGGCACCAACTGCGAGTACGATTCCGCCAAGGCCGTCCGGGATGCAGGCGCCGAGCCGGAGATCATCGTCATCAACAACCTCAGTGCTGACGGCATCGCCCGGAGCGTTGAACATTTCGCCCAGGAGCTGAAGAGCGCCCAGTGCGTGTTCATCCCCGGCGGCTTCTCCGGCGGCGACGAGCCCGACGGCTCCGGCAAGTTCATCACCGCCTTCTTCCGCAACGCTGCGGTGAAGGAGGGCGTCACCGACCTGCTGGAGAACCGGGACGGCCTGATGCTGGGCATCTGCAACGGCTTCCAGGCGCTGATCAAGCTGGGCCTGGTGCCCTACGGCAAGATCATCGACACCGATGAGAACTGCCCCACCCTGACCTTCAACAACATTTCCCGGCACCAGAGCCGGATCGTCCGGACCCGTGTGGCCTCCAACAAGAGCCCCTGGCTGGCCCTGACCAACGTGGGCGACGTGTACAATGTGCCCATCTCCCACGGCGAGGGAAAATTCCTGGCCAGCGAGGAATTGATCGCCCAGCTGGCGGCAAACGGCCAGATCGCCACCCAGTATGTGGACCTCAGCGGTAACGCCACCGCCGACATCCACTTCAACCCCAACGGCTCCCTCTACGCCATCGAGGGCATCACCAGCCCCGACGGAAGAGTCCTGGGCAAAATGGGCCACAGCGAACGGATCGGCAAGGGTCTGTACAAAAACGTCCCCGGCGAGTACGACATCCAGCTGTTCAAGGCCGCGGTGCAGTATTTTAAGTAAGCATTCCCGGTGTGTCGATAAATGATTGTTTCGCATATCAGATTAGTATGTCATTGCGAGGCCCGAAGGGCCGTGGCAATCTCCTGGTGCAATCTCACAAAAAAGAGAACTTTGAAGGGATGCAAAATCTTATAAACCTGGTTGCAACCACCTAATATGTTGCTTTTCCGGCATTTCACCGGGAGATTGCCACGGCCTTCGGCCTCGCAATGACATGCGTTTTTTTGAGGGTGCATCCTAAGCGAAACCATCATTTTTCCCACAAGCGGATTTTCCGCACACGATTGTGCGAAAATTTTGTCCAAACCCCGCAATTTCCAATATAATCCTTGCATTTTTTCGAAAGTATTGCTATAATTGATTCGATTTTATACGAGGGAGGTGTCTTTCATGGATATGGTCAAGAATATTTTCCCCTTCTCCTTCAACTTCAAGGAAAAGGACACCAATGGTCTGATTGTCAGCATTATCATCTACATCGTGCTGATGCTGGTTTCCGGTATCGTCATGTGGGTGCTGGGCATGATTCCCGTAATCAACATCCTGACCGGCATCGTTGGCTGGATTATCGAAATCTACGCCGTGGCCGGTATCGTCCTGTCGGTGCTGAACTACTTCAACGTGCTGAAGTAAAAAAGACGGAGCCGGATTCCGGCTCCGCTTTTTTGCCCCTTCCATCTTTTTGCGATTCGTGGTATACTGGTCGCAAAAGTGGGAAGGGGGTTATTTTTTTGGCGAAAAAGAAGAAAAAACAGCAAAAGGGCCTGCTGCTGCGTTGTCTGATTGCCGCTGTGGCGGCGGCAGCGCTGATTGTGGGCCTGGTGTTCCTCCTGAAGCCCCCTCCACCGTCAAAAGAGCCTCCTGTCCTCCAGGGACAGGTACCGGGCATCGATGTGTCCTCTCACCAGGGTCAAATCGATTGGGAAAAGGTTGCGGACAGCGGAATCCAATTCGCCATCGTCCGCTTAGGCTACCGCAGCTACGGCGACGGCACCCTACATACCGACCAGCGGGCAAAGGAAAATCTGGCGGGGGCCCGGGCCGCGGGGCTGAAAGTTGGGGCCTACTTCTTCTCCCAGGCCGTCACCGAGGCCGAGGCCGAAACGGAAGCGGCCCTGGCCCTGGGGATTTTGGGGGATTTTCAGCTGGATTTACCCCTGGCCTACGACTGGGAATACGTCAGCGAGGCCGCCCGGACCGGGGACTTGGAGGGGGCGCAGCTAATCAATTGCGTCCACGCCTTCTGCGAAACCGTGGAGGCCGGGGGAGAGGAGCCCATGGTCTACTTCAACCAGGATTTGGCCAACACCAGGCTGGATTTGTCGGAAATTGAAGAATACCCCTTCTGGCTTGCGCAATATGCGGAAAGTTTGGATTTCCCCGCAAAAGTCACCTTCTGGCAGCACTCCGACCAGGGAAAAATCCAGGGAATCGAGGAAAACGTAGATTTGAACTGGTACTGGCCGGAATAAACCTTCTGTCATTGTTATGAAAGTGTCCTCTGACAAAAAACAGGCACCCTAATGGGTGCCTGTTTTTTCTGGGGTGGATGATGGGAGTCGTTTGCATTTTCATTCCCTGTCAGGGAATGAAAATAGAGGTGTCGCCGGGGCCCTACCCGGCGATCAACCTGCCCCCGGCAGGTTGAATTTGATTTTTCGACTTCCATCATCTGAAAAAAACAGGCACCCTAATGGGTGCCTGTTTTTTATGGGGTGGATGATGGGAGTCGAACCCACGACCTTCAGAGCCACAATCTGACGCGCTAACCAACTGTGCTACATCCACCATATTCTTTTAAGCTGAATGGCACGCCAGGAGGGACTCGGTTAATCAAGGAGCGGCTCGGTCAAGCCCTCGCCGGAAACAGTCCACCGGACTGTTTCATTTGATTGTTCGAGTCGATAAAACCTGGCAAAAGTGGCACGCCAGGAGGGACTCGAACCCCCGACCTACTGCTTAGAAGGCAGTTGCTCTATCCAGCTGAGCTACTGGCGCATTTCTATGGAGCGGGTGACGGGAATCGGACCCGCGTATCCAGCTTGGAAGGCTGGTGTTCTACCATTGAACTACACCCGCA
>JAFTHT010000018.1 GCA_017457285.1 Oscillospiraceae bacterium
TGGCTAAGAATATGCAGCCCGTGCTGAAGCGTTGCAGAACGCTGGGCGTTTCTCCTGCCGCAATGGGTTATTCTAAGACTTCCAACAAGAACCCCGGCGGCCAGAGAAGAGCAAAGAAGTCTGAGTACGCCACTCAGCTGACCGAGAAGCAGAAGGTCAAGTTCGTTTACGGCATTCAGGAGAAGCAGTTCCGGAACTACTACGACAAGGCCGCCCGTGCTGAGGGCAACACCGGTGAGGTGCTGCTGACCTACGTGGAGCGCCGTCTGGACAACGTCGTGTACCGTCTGGGCTTCGCCAACTCCCGCCGCCAGGCTCGCCAGCTGGTGAACCATGGTCATTTCACTGTCAACGGCAACCGCGTCAACATCCCCAGCTACCTGATCAAGGTGGGCGATGTGATCGCTGTTAGCGAGAAGAGCGTTTCCAACAACTTCTTCAAGAAGCTGAAGGAAGACGACACCTTCGTTGCTGCCCCCAAGTGGCTGGATCGCGATAAGAACACCCTCACCGGTAAGGTCGTTGCTATGCCTACCAAGGCGGATATCGACTTCGACATCGCTGTCCACCTGATCGTCGAGTTGTACTCCAAGTAATTGACCCCTCTATTTGTTCGTTCATTCAACGCGTGGGGCGTGTTCCGCCCCACACAAGTAAAGGAGGGTAATAATTCATGGTAGAAATCGAAAAGCCTCGCATTACCTGCGTCGACACCCCCGAGGATGCTTCCTACGGCAAGTATGTCGTGGAGCCCCTGGAGCGCGGCTACGGCATGACTCTGGGCAACTCCCTGCGTCGGATTCTGCTCAGCAGCCTGCCCGGCTATGCTGCTACTTCCGTGAAGATCGCCGGTGTTCAGCATGAATTCTCCACCATCCCCGGTGTCACCGAGGATGTGACTGAGATCGTCCTGAACGTCAAGCGTATGATCATGAAGCTGCACAGCGCCGGTGTCAAGACCGTTTACATCGACGCCGTTGGCCCCTGTGAGGTCACCGCCGGTGATATCAAGGCCGATGCCGAGGTAGAGATCCTGAACCCCGAGCTGCACATCTGCACCTTGGGCGACGATGCCACTTTCAATATGGAGATCACCCTGTCCCAGGGCCGGGGCTATGTTTCCTCTGATCGGAACAAGACCCCCCAGACCGTGATCGGTGTGATTCCCATCGACTCCATCTATTCTCCTGTCAAGAAGGTGAATTACACGGTGGAGCCCTGTCGTGTCGGCGATAAGACCGACTTCGACAAGCTGACCCTTGAGGTCTGGACCGATTCCACCATCTCCGCCAAGGACGCCGTGTCCCTGGGCGCCAAGATTCTCAGTGACCACCTGACGGTGTTCACCGGCCTGTCTGATTCTGTCAGCACCGGTTCCACCGTGGTCGAGAAGGTCTCCGACCGTCCCGACGCCAAGCTGGCCATGACGATCGATGAGCTGGATCTGTCCGTCCGCAGCTTCAACTGCCTGAAGCGCGCCAACATCAACACCGTTGCCGACCTGATTAACAAGACCGGCGAGGATATGATGAAGGTCCGGAACATGGGCAAGAAGTCTTTGGACGAAGTTCAGAAGAAGCTGGAGATGATGGGCCTGTCCCTGGCCAGCGAAGATTCTGGCAGCAACAACTAAAAGTTTTGTCTTAACCTTTTATATAAGGAGGAAACGTTCATGTTTGGCACTCGTAAGCTGGGCAAGACCAGCGAACAGAGAAGAGCGCTCCTGCGTCAGCAGGTCACCGATCTGCTGCGTAACGGCAAGATGGAGACCACCTTCTACCGCGCCAAGGAAGTGCAGCCCGTGTGTGAGAAGATGATCACCCTGGGCAAGAAGGGCAATCTGGCCGCTTACCGTAAGGCTATGAGCTACATCACCGATGAGGATGTTGTTCAGAAGCTGTTCAAGGAGATCGCTCCCAAGTACGCCGACCGCAACGGCGGCTACACCAGAGTGACCCGCACCGGCGCCCGCCGGGGTGACGCTGCCGAAATGGCCGTCATCGAGCTGGTCTGATCACCAACAAATAAAAGCCTGCCGCAAACCGCGGCAGGCTTTTTGTATGGCGCGTGAACCAAAAAAATCATGGAATACCCATCATAATCAGTGAACACAGCAGCACCGCAGCGCAGGCTGCCATTGCCACCTGGAGGAGGCTCTTTCCTTTGTATGCCAGCACCAACGCCACCAGGAATCCCCCGATGGCCGGAATCAGGCTGTCGGTGGCGAAGAAAATGGCCGGCACCGTCATGACGGACAGCACCGCGTAGGGAATGTAGTGCAGAAAGGACAGGATAAACCGGTTTTTGATTTTCTTCTTCATCAAAACCATGGGCAGCATCCGCACCAGATAGGTGACCCCGGCGGTCACCAGCAAGTACAGAAAGAATTTGTTATGCATCGTCGTTTTCCTCCGGAATGGGTGCCACCGCCGCCATAATGGCGCTGGCGGCGCAGGCGCAGATGATGATGGTGAACCCGCTGGGGACGCTGTTCAGTCCGGGGACGAAGTGGAACAGGCAGCTCAAGGTCACCGCAATGCCCACGCACAGGGCCGTGGCCCGGTTGGATTTCATCTCCGGCACCACGATGGCGATGAACATTCCGTAAATCGCCACGCCGAGAGAGGCGCTGACCAGGGGAGGGAGGATGTTGCCCGCCAGGGCGCCGATGATGGTGCCGCTGGCCCAGCCCAGCCAGGGCAGGCAAATCAGGCCGTACAGATACCATTTTCCCACCGGCCCGCTCTGGCCGGAGGCCACGGCAAAGACCTCGTCGGTGTTGATGAAGGACACCGCCATCCGGTGGGGGGTGGTCATGTCCTTGCTTAGCTTCTGGGACAGAGAAATGGACATCAGAGCATAGCGCAGGTTGATGACCAGCTGGGAAACAGCCAGCTCAATCAAGCTGCCCCAGCCTGCGATGATGGGCACCGCCGCCAGCTGTCCGGCGGAGGTAACGCAGGTCATGGAAATCAGGAGGGCCTCCGCCGGGGTCAGCCCATTCTCCACCGCAAAAATTCCAAAGGCGAAGGACACGGACAGATACCCCAGGCAAATGGGCAACCCATCCACCAGTCCCTTTTTGAATTGAGTTAATTTACGCATAACATACGGAATCCTTCACAAAAGAAATGATGTCATTCCGAGCCAGTGCTCACACAGCTTCGCGCTAAGAGCCGCCTACGGCGGTTGCGCTACGCATAGTCTGCGGACTTATGGCGTGGGAATCTCCTGGATGAAAGGAGATTGCAAACATAACGATAGTACCACGATTTTCCCTGGAACGCAAGCAAAAGATTCCGAAGAGGAAATTTGAAAAAAATAAAAAAAGGTATTGACATTTTGGGGAATGTGTTATATAATAGCGAAGCTGTCTGACAGACACGAACCGAATATGCTGCTATAGCTCAGCCGGTAGAGCGCATCCTTGGTAAGGATGAGGTCGCCAGTTCAAATCTGGCTAGCAGCTCCAAGGATACTCCGAAGTTTCGACTTCGGAGTTTTTCTTTTAGACTACCGCAAGAACTGGCGACCTCATCCCCCTGCCCGAAGGGCAGATTCAATCGTGAGGTCGTAAGGGCTCCCGCGAAACACAGTTTCGTGGGAGAACGGTAGCCAGTTCAAATCTGGCTAGCAGCTCCAAACCCCCGAAACTCCTGGAGTTTCGGGGGTTTTCTCTATGTAAGGTATTTTCGGGGATTGTTTTCGATGTATTGCCATATTTCATCGTAATCTTGTCGATTGCGAATCACATGATCGTGATAGCGGGATTGCCAAATGTTGTTGCCGTATTCTTTGTTACAAAACCGTTTGAATGAACCAACAAATCTTGCCAATGATGAGGTTCTTTTTGTAGGGACACCCGTCCCCGGGTGTCCGAAGGGCTCGTTTATTGATATCAAAAGATGGATGTGGTCTGGCATGATCACGTATTTGTCGATGGATATGTAATCGTAGAATGTGTGCATTTGTTGGATGTATTTGTCAGCAATTTTGCCATGCCATAACAATTCCAAAACCGGAGGGTTCGGACACCCGGGGACGGGTGTCCCTACGGTAATTTTTGATAAAATTTTCTTTCTGTCCTGGGTACAGATCGTAATAAAATACGCACCATTTTGGCTGTAATCGTAACCGCTAATACGGTTCGGTTTTCTATATGGTAATTCCACGCCATGGCCTCCATTCCCTCGTAGGGACACCCCTCCCGGGGTGTCCGGCCCCATCTTTTGCGGTTTTTTGTTAGTATAACATACCAAAAGGAAAGAGAAAAGGCGTAGTTTTCCAAAAATCTATTGAATTATCAAATAGGCTATGGTATCATAATTATGCCAAACAAGTTGAATAATGGAGCGATTGTAGTTTCCTACGGGGATACTATACCTATTTGTGCTACCAATTTCTGCTAATTTGCTAAAAACGCAAATCCCGGGAAATTGGTAGATAGGGTAACTGCCTTGTTCCATTTCAACTTGTTTGGCGACAATCGGGGTTGCGTTTTTGAGTGCGGTAACTTCGGTTGCCGCACTTTTTTATTTTATAGAAAGAAGGAGTTTGATATGGCAAGGAAAAAATGTTGTATTTGCGGTAGGGAGATGAGTTCATTTAGCTTGAATTGCATCCCTTTGAATGTGGTAGTTGGCGGCACTCGTCCTGTGGAATGCCGGGATTGCTATAAGATACACAAATACGAGAAATTAGAGTTTTATCCTGATGGTAAAGTCTTTATGGAAGGAAAGGCTGTTGCGGGATTTGAGCCAACTTCTAAAGAGCCACAGGGATACGGTAGAATTATTGCTATTATAGCCTCAATAGTAGCCCTTGTATGCGTCTTATGCATGTGTTCTTCCGGTGGGGGAAGTGGAAGTTCCACGAGAGATTCTTCTGAATGCAAGTCCTGTCATCGTACTTATTATGCAGGAGATAGTGCGGGAAATTATATGAACATTGCTCGCACAGGAATGTGTAATAACTGCTATGACAACTTCAAATGGGCACAGGATGCCCTTGGGAACTAATAAGACAGGGAGCCTCGGCTCCCTGTTTTATGCTTCCAAAAGTCCAATGTATTTGTAAACTGTGGTTCTGCTGATGTCGCAGACCCGTGCCAATTCTGAAACATTCAACTGCTTGCTTTTATAGGCCGGATAGTGGCGGAGGAAGGTGGCGGGGATGTCCTCTTTGCTCACTTGCGGCCGCCCGAAAGGAAAGAGAAAAGGGTGGATTTCCGCCCTCATTTCTTTAATAACCTTTTGATATTAGTTAGCGTTAATTGAAGATCATCTTCATCAAGTTGTTCTATCGCCGACAAAATACTTCGGGACAACTTTGGATTGCTTGTTTTTGTATCAAAAAACTCTACGGGAGTAATGCCAAAGTAATCACAGATTGCTAGAAACTCAGTCATAGACGGTAATGTTTTTCCGGAGGAAATGTTATTGATATAGCCTCGGCTATGCCCTAAATCATAGCTCATTTTATATTCAGATACACCTTTTTGAATCCTTAATTGAGTAATACGATCACGCACAAATTCTATATCCATACGATTGCCCCCTTTTCGTATAGAATAGAACAATTATTAAGCAAATTATACTTCTAAAAGATGTGAAAAGACTTGAAAAGCACTTTTGAAAATGTTATTATAGTTTCAGAAAAGACTAATGTGATGGATTAGCCTTTTTTAAGACTATAAAAGAAAGAGGAATTAAAATGAAAAAAGCATTATCCTTGCTCTTGGCACTTGTGATGTGCCTGTCCCTGTGTGCCTGCGGAGGACGCAACGCAACCTCATCTGAAACCGAAGCCTCATCTGAAACCGAAGTCTCATCTACACCCCAAAAGTGCGACCATGTCTACAGTAACGGTTATTGCTCCATCTGCAAAGAAATGGATCCATCTTGTCAAGAACTGACTGCTGAAAATTACGAAGACTATTTGGGTATTACATACAAAATGGCTAATGTGGATGGATCAACAGGCGGTTCAAACGGATTTGTCGCATTTCCGTATTTGTACTTGACGGCAACCCCGACTTCTTCAAGAATAATGTTTTATGATGTTGAGATTGAAATAGAATTTACGGTGAAACAGTGTCTGTATCCTTCAAAAGAATACGAGGAGTGTACGGTAACAGCTAAAATCCCGGTTGCACTTTTCGGTGAAGGAGATGCCAAAGTTAGATTGGACAGAGAAAGCAACGATCCCGTTCTTCTGAAAGCCTCCTATATTTCAGAATATAAAATCACATCAATCAACGGTTGTGTTTCTGTGCAGTAAGGACTGGAGCTTGACGCAAAGTAAAAGCAGTTGCTTGGCCTGTAAAATGACGAACAGGGAGCCAATTGAACCGCTACCCGTCAAGAGGTCAATGAAATAATATAATAATTATCTACTTCCGGTGACCCGGTTTGGGTTACCGGAAGTCTTTTTTTGGATGCACGGCACTGCGGTGCCGTGGGAACTACAGAATATGTCAGGACTTACTGTCCAGCCATATTCTGTAGTTTTATTTATGCAGCCAGCAGGCATTGCTGGTGCTTCTCTATTGGCATCAGAATGCCCAGATGGCGCTGTACACGACGAGTGTTGTAGTAGGAGATATAACTCCGGATCATATGTACAAGCTCTTCGCGGCTTGTAAACCGTCTGCCATAATATCGTTCCCGTTTCAAGATTCCCCAGAAGCCTTCCATAGGGCCATTATCAATACATCTTCCAACCCGGGACATACTCTGCGTCATGCCAGCTTTCTCAAGCTTCTGGTGAAATACTCTGTTTGTATATTGATGCTTTATTTTTTTGCCGGACTGTGCTATATTAGATGCATCCTTGATCTTAGGAGGTCAATATGGAGCTTGAAATCAAAAACATTTATAAATCCTTCGGCGAGAAGGAAGTGCTGAAGGGGGTATCCCTTCGGGCGGAGGGGGGCAAGGCTTTTGGCTTGCTGGGTCGCAATGGCGCCGGCAAGACCACCTCGATTCGGATTTTGATGGATGTGTTCCCGGCTAACAGCGGCGAAATCCTCTTCGATGGGAAGCCCATCGATTATTCTAAAGTACAGTTCGGCTACCTCCCCGAGGAGCGGGGCCTGTATCCCAAAAAGAAAATCATCGACCAGCTCGTTTACTTTGCCGAGCTCAAAGGCATGGCCCATGGGGACGCGGTGAAGTCGGTGGACGGCTGGCTGGAGCGGCTGGGCATGAGCGAATACCGAAACAAGCGACTGGACACCCTGTCCAAGGGCAACCAGCAGAAAATTCAGCTGATTACCGCCCTGGCCCATGACCCCCAGATCGTCATTTTGGACGAGCCCTTCTCCGGTCTGGACCCGGTGAACGCCATGCTGCTGAAGGATGTGGTGAAGGAGCAGATCAGCAAGGGCAAAATCGTGCTGTTTTCCAGCCACCAGATGAACTATATCGAGGAATTCTGCGACTCCATCGCCATCCTCAGCGGCGGTAAGGTGGTGCTCAGCGGCGATTTGCACCAGATCAAGCGGGATTATCCCCGGAATCGGCTGGTCATTCGCTCCGAGCAGCGGGAGAAAATTTTGCAGGCCTTCCCCGAGGCCAAGGCAGGGGAGGACGGCAGCCTGCTCTTGAAGCTGGCCGACCCCGGCCGGAAGCAGGCCGTCATGCAGCGGCTGGCCGCCTTTGATTTGGACGAGGTGCGGGTTTTCGAGCCTTCCCTGAATGATATCTTCGTGGAATACGCAGGGGGAGAGGTGTGATTTTATGAAACAATTCGGAAAAATCCTCAAATTTGAACTGAAAAACTACATGACCAACAAGGTTTTTGTGGGCGTTACCGTCTTTTTGATGGCATTGCTGGTGGTGGTCATGTTCTTCCCCCGAATCACCGAATCCATCGACAGCGGCGAGGAAGTAGCTACCGAGGACCGGGAAGTGATGCTGCTGGTGGCGGAACATCCCGAAATCCAGACCGCCTTCGCCGGGGCCTTCCCGGAATATGATGTCCGGCTCTTCGAGGGGGATGTGTCTGCCGAAATCACCGCCGGCAAGGCGGAGTGTGCCTTCGTCCTGGATGGGCTGACCAGTTATCGATATTATGTAAACAACCTATCCATGTATGATATGAATACCGAAATCGCCGACGAGGTGCTCCAGGGGCTCTACCGGATGAGCGCCATGGTGGGCAGCGGCATGAGCCTGGAGGAAGCCGGAGCAATCCTTAATACCACCATCACCCACGAGGTTCAGATGCTGGGCAAGGATCAGATGCAGAATTATTTCTACACCTACATCATGATTATGGCCCTGTACATGGTGATTCTGCTGTACGGCCAGATGGTTGCCACCAATGTGGCCACGGAGAAGAGCTCCCGGGCCATGGAGCTGCTAATCACCAGCGCTAAGCCGGTGAGCATGATGTTCGGCAAGGTTCTGGCCTCCTGCATTGCTGGCCTGACCCAGTTGGTTGCGGTGTTCGGCACGGCTTTTGTCTGTTTCCAGGCTAACAAGAGCTACTGGGATGAGAGTGGAATTGTGGCCAGTTTGTTCGATATTCCCCTGGAATTGCTGGTATATATGCTGATTTTCTTTGTGCTGGGTTTCCTGATTTACGCATTTCTCTTTGGCGCTGTTGGCTCCACCGCCTCCAAGCTGGAGGACATCAATACTTCCGTCATGCCCATCACCTTGCTGTTCATCATCGGATTTTTTGTGGTGCTGTTTTCCATGACTTCGGGAAATGTGGATAATCTGGTGATGAAGATTTGCTCCTTCGTACCCTTCACGTCGCCCATGGCCATGTTCACCCGGATTGCCATGAGTACGGTGCCCTTCTGGGAAATCGCTGTTTCCATTGGCATCCTGATTGCCTCTGCCGTGGGCGTGGGTGTAATTTCGGCGAAGATTTACCGCATTGGCGTGCTGCTCTATGGCACGCCGCCGAAGATTGGCAATCTGCTGAAAGCCATCCGGAAAGCCTGATTCCATCCCAAAGGTGGGGGCATTTGCCCCCACCTTGATTTTTTAGAGTGGAAAATAATTGTTTTCTGTTACTCCGCCAAACAATCATTTACTACATATCCATTGGATGCAAAAGGATGGGGATTTTGCGCCATTGTACGAATTGCCGGTTTTTGCCGGAATGAATGCAGCGGTTTTGTCAGCAGAAAAAGGATGAAAAAACGTGAAAGCACTTGAAAAATACTGGGAACAATGATAATATAATCGGGTAGTAGGCTCTAATCAAAATGGGCGACTTTGGGTCGGTACTCCGGCCGAAAAACGAAGGAGAAATACTATGACATCTCAGGAACTGAACCAGCTTTCCATCACTGCCTGCAAGGTCCGGATGGGCATCATCGAATCCACCCATGCGGCCAAGTGCGGCCATCCCGGCGGCAGTATGTCCGCTGCGGAAATGTTCACCTACCTGTACTTCAAGGAGCTGAATGTGGACCCCGCCAACCCCAAGTGGGATGATCGGGACCGCTTCGTCCTGTCCAAGGGTCACACCGCTCCCGGCCTGTATTCTGCGCTGGCACTGCGGGGCTTCTTCCCTGTGGAGGATCTGCTGTCCCTGCGTAAGGTGGGCAGCTATCTGCAGGGCCACCCCAATATGAATACGGTCCCCGGCGTGGATATGTCCACCGGCAGCCTGGGCCAGGGCATCTCCGCCGCCTGCGGCATGGCGCTGGCCGCCAAGGTCAAGGGCAAGCAGAACCGGGTCTACACCCTGCTGGGCGACGGCGAGATTCAGGAGGGTCAGGTTTGGGAGGCTTGTATGTTCGCAAACCACTATAAGCTGGACAACCTGTGCGTCATCATTGATAACAACGGTCTGCAGATCGACGGCGATGTGGCCAAGGTCATGAGCCCGTACCCCATTGTAGACAAGCTGGAGGCCTTCGGCTTCCACGTTCAGGCCATCGACGGCCACAATTTCGAGCAGATCGAGGCCGCCCTGGAGCAGGCCAAGACCGTCAAGGGTAAGCCCTGCGCCATCGTCATGAAGACCGTGAAGGGCAAGGACGTTTCCTTCATGGAAAATCAGGCGGGCTGGCACGGCGTGGCACCCAACGACGCGCAGTACGAGCAGGCCATGGCCGAGCTGAAGGCCAAGCTGGCGGAACTGGAGGGCAAATAATATGGCAGATGTTAAGAAAATGGCCACCCGTGATGGCTACGGCAAGGGCCTGGTTGCTCTGGGCAAGGAGCATGACGATATCGTGGTGCTGGATGCGGACCTGGCCGGCTCCACCAAGACCGGTATGTTCGCCAAGGAATTCCCCGACCGGCATTTCAACTGCGGCATCGCCGAGGCGGATATGATGAGCGTGGCAGCGGGCCTGGCGGCCAGCGGCTTCACCCCCTTTGCTTCTTCCTTTGCCATGTTCGCTTCCGGCCGTGCCTTTGAGCAGATTCGCAACTCCATCGGCTATCCCGCCCTGAATGTGAAAATCGGCGCCTCCCACGGCGGTATGTCCGTTGGCGAAGACGGCGCTTCCCACCAGTGCTGCGAGGATTTCGCCCTGATGCGTTCCATCCCCGGCATGGTGGTCATTTGCCCCGCCGATGGTGTGGAGGCAGAGGCCGCCACCAAGGCCGCTTACGAATACAAGGGCCCCGTGTACCTGCGGATGGGCCGTCTGGCGGTGCCCGTGTTCCATGAAGAGGGCTTCCAGTTCCAGATTGGCAAGGGCGAAGTGATGCGCGATGGCACCGATGTGGCCATCGTTGCCAATGGTCTGATGGTTTACGAGGCTATCAAGGCCGGCGAGACCCTGGCTGCCCAGGGAATCAACGCCCGGATCATCAATATGTCCACCGTCAAACCTCTGGACGAGGAGCTGGTGCTGAAGGCCGCCAAGGAGTGCGGCAAGATCATCACCTGCGAGGAGCATTCCGTCATCGGCGGCCTGGGCGAGGCCGTGTGCAGTTTCCTGGCTGAAAATTATCCCACCCCCGTCCGCCGCATCGGCGTGAACGACGAATTCGGCTTCTCCGGCCCTGCCGCGGAAGTGCTGGAAGCCTTCGGCCTGTGCGAGGCAAACATCGTCAAGGTCACCAAGGAATTCCTGGGTAAGTAAATACCAAAATGCCGTCGCAGCTCGCGACGGCATTTTTTATACCTAAAAGCGTATGAAAGTCAGTTCGCAGAACCATAAAAATTCACGCCCTACGGAAAAACGTGCTGTCATTGCGAGGAGCGGAGCGACGTGGCAATCCGTTTTCTTCACATCATTAATTGAAGCACGGATTGCCACACCGCTTAAGCGGACTGGTTCGCAATGACATGCGCTTGTTTGGGTGCAATGCTTCCTCCGCAGAGTTCCTTTGAAACGAAGCAATCATTGCAAACCGTATTACCTTCAGCAAATTGCAAATTTTCTGTTTCTAAAGTAGCTTTTTGGCTGAAGATGTGATATGATAACATAAATGTTGATGAAAGGAATGGGAGCCATGAAAGCCTTGCGAATCGCCGGAAAAATCCTGCTGAATACCTTGGTGGTGCTGCTGGTGGTGCTGTTGCTGCTGCACCTTGGGGTGACGGCGATTTATTTCGATTATTTCCTCCATTCCAAGGGTGAATTTGTGGTTCCCGGCCTCGATACTCCCTTCGTGCCTCAGGGGTTCGACTATCTGCCGGATACGGATTCCTACCTGATTAGCGGCTATATGAGCGATGATACCGCCGCCCGGGTCTATGTCCGGGACGGGGAGGGGAATATCCATTTTGTCAGCCTTCTGCGCCCAGACGGCAGCGCCTATGTGGAGCATGCCGGCGGTGTGTGTCACAATGGGGATTACTTGTATGTGGCGGGCCCCACCGGGGTGGATGTGTTTTCCCTGGCGGATGCTCTGGCGGGCCGGGACCCGGTGCAGCTGGGCACCATCGCCACCGGCTATCCAATGGCTTATTGCTCCTTTTACAATGGCTACCTGCTGACCGGCGACTTTTACTACCCCGAAACCTATGAAACGCCGGCGGCTCATCGATTTACCACCCCCGCCGGTGATGCCAATATGGCCCTGATGACGGTTTTTAAGGCAGACGAAACGGCACTCTTCGGCATCCATCCGGAGCCGGTGGCAGCTATTTCTACGCCGGGGAAGGTCCAGGGACTGTGCTTCAGCGAGGATGAAATCATCCTGTCCACCTCCTATGGCTTTGCTACCTCTTACCTCCATGCCTACCGCTTTGACGAGAGTCGTCAGGGGATTGCCACGGTGCTGGGGCAGCAGGTGCCCCTTTACTATCTGGACAGCGCCAACCGAACTGTGTCGGTCAGTGCCCCACCCATGGCCGAGGAACTGGTCTACAAGGATGGGCGTGTCTATGTTCTCAACGAATCCGCCTGTAATAAGTATATTTATGGGAAGTTCATCCGCGGATATCAAATTTTTGCTTACGAAATGGAGGGCGACCGGGATTGAAAGAATTACGATCTAAAATTTGGGAAGCGCTGCTTTCGGCGCTGCCCATTACGCTGATCGTCTATGTTCTGGCCATGACACCGCTGTTCAATCTGAACCGGGTTGAGCTGATCACCTTCTCTGTCGGTGCGGTGTTGCTGGTGCTGGGCATCGGTATGTTTAACCTGGGCGCCGACCTGGCCATGACCCCCATGGGCACCCATGTGGGTGCGGGTCTGTCCCGGCAGCGCAAGCTGGGATTGCTGCTGAGCGTCTGCTTTGTGCTGGGCATGCTCATTACCATTGCCGAGCCGGATTTACAGGTGCTTGCCACCCAGGTTGGCAAGGTCATGAACGGCACCGTGCTGATGTATGCGGTGGGTGCCGGTGTGGGTGCGTTTTTGTTGGTGGCGATTCTACGAATCGTGTTCCGCAAGACTCTCTCCAATATCCTGATGCTGTTTTATATGCTCCTCTTCGCCCTGGCGCTGCTGCTGGCGGTGAATGAGAATCTGAATCTGCTGCCCCTGTCTTTCGATTCCGGCGGTGTCACCACCGGCCCCATCACCGTGCCCTTCATCATGGCTCTGGGTGTGGGTATTTCCAGCGTCCTGGGCGACAAACGCTCCCAGGAGAACAGCTTCGGCCTGGTGGCTCTTTGCTCCATCGGCCCCATCCTGGCGGTGCTGGTGCTGGGCATCTTCTCCAGCAATAATTTGAGCTATGAGGTGCCGGATTATTCCGTCAGCAGCGATATTTTGGGCGCATTCCTCCACACTGCCGGTCATACGGCCAAGGAGGTTGCCCTTGCCCTGGGCCTGATTGTGGCGTTCTTCCTGATCTGCCAGTTTGCGTTCCTGAAGCTGCCCAAGCGGCGGCTGAAGAAAATCGCCCTGGGCGTATTCTTTACTTATATCGGCCTGGTGCTGTTCCTCACCGGCGTCAATGTGGGCTTCATGCCCATCGGTTACAAGCTGGGCATGGAGCTGGGGCAGGGGAACGAGTGGTTCCTGATTGGCTTCGGCCTGGTCACCGGCGTGCTGGTGGTGCTGGCGGAGCCTGCCATCCATGTGCTGAACAAGCAGGTTGAGGATGTGACCGGCGGCTTTGTCACCCGCAAGGCCATGATCACCGGCCTGTGCATCGGTGTGGGCGCTTCCATTGCCTTGAGCATGATTCGCATCGTCTATGATTTTTCCCTGGTTTACTACATTATTCCCGGCTATTTCCTGTCCCTGGCCCTGAGCCTGTTCGTGCCTCCGGTGTACACCGCTATCGCATTTGACTCCGGCGGTGTGGCCAGCGGCCCTATGACCTCCGGCTTCATCCTGCCTCTGGCAACGGGTGCCTGCGTGGCACTGCAGGGGGCGGACGCGGTGCTGCGGGATGCCTTCGGCGTGGTGGCCCTGGTTGCCATGACGCCCCTGATCACCATTCAGCTCCTGGGCTTCCGGGCCATCGTCACCAAGCAGGTGAAGGAACGGATGGCTATGCAGAAGATCCTGGATGCGGACGATCAGCAAATCATCGAGTTTTAAGGAGGAGAAACCATGGCGAATCGAATCGATACCTCGGCCATCAAGAAGCTGAAGCTCCTCTTTACGGTGGTGGACCGGCCCAAGGCGGAGTTTTACCAGGATTTCATCAGCCAGTATGAGGTGAATTTTCAAATGATCCTCAACGGCCTGGGCACCGCCAATTCGGATTTGGTGGATATGCTGGGCCTGAACATCCACAAAGCGGTGATTCTCAGTGTGGTCCGGGAGGACCTGGTGGACACCATCATGAACGCCCTGGAGGACAAATTCGTCACCATCAAAAAAGGCAAGGGCGTTTCCTTTGCGGTGCCGCTGAGCAGCGTCATCGGCGTGAATCTGTATCAGTTTTTAAGTAACAACCGACTCAAGAGGGGGGAGCAGTTATGACCACCAACAACCATGAAGTGATTTTTGCCATCGTCAACTCCGGCTACGCCGAGGAAGTGATGGATGTGGCCCGGGAAAACGGCGCCCGGGGCGGCACGATTATCAACGCCAGAGGTGTCGCCGGTGAGGAGGCCGCGGCCTTCTTCGGCATCACCCTCCATGCGGAGAAGGAAATTCTGATGATGGTGGTGGATAAATCCATCCGGGATGACATCCTGAACGCCATTTATAAGCAGATGGGCATGGCCAAAAAGGCCCAGGGCATCGCATTCTCCCTGCCGGTGTCCGATGTGGCGGGCCTTGTGAAGGACCCGGACCCTAAGGAGATTGAGGAATAAACGTTCAGCCCCCTCCGAGTGGAGGGGGCTGTTTGTATGTATCAAATATCTTCGTAGCCCACCAGCAGGCCGCCGCGTTCGGCGTAGAAGCTGCATAGAGCAGAGCAGGGCTCATGCTGTACCGTGGCCCTGGGGAAGTCCTTGCGAATCAGGCTCTCCAGATAATCCGCTGCCTCTTTGTTGAAGCAGTCGGCGATCCGGACCAGGCCGCCCTTGTAGCCCCGTTCCTTCATGTCCCCGAACAGGGTATCCAGGGCCTTTTTCTCACCCCGAACCTTGTGCAGGGGCTCCAGGGTGCCGTGGTCAGAGGCTACACCCACCACCCGGATGCCCAGAACACCGGCAATCTTGGCGACAGCGGGGCTAACCCGGCCATTCCTGGCCAGATTGGTCAGAGATTCCAGGGAGAAGGACAGATGGGTGTGCTTCAGATATTCGGCAATATCCGCCGCCATCCGGTCAAAATCCCGGCCCTCGGCGATCCAGGCTTTCAGCTTTTCCAGAATCAGGCCCAGCTCCGGACCGGCGGAAAGACTGTCGATGACGCAGACCTTCGCACCGGGGTTCTCGGATTCGTAGTCCGCCGCAGCCTGAACGCAGGAAGCATGGGAGCCGGACAGATTGCTGGTGATGGTCACGGCAAAAACCCGGTCGGCACCCTCGAAGGCATCCAGCCAGTCCTGCATATTGGGGCAGGAGGTGCCGGATTTACCCTTGGTGACCTTGATTTCGTCCACCATAGCTGCCACATCCAGGGCGGTATTGTCTACATATTCGGCCTGGGTGGTGATGATTTTCATGGGAACGCTGGCGTAGTCCACGCCGTCCATGGCAAAAACATTGGCGGAGGAATCCGCAACGAGCTTATAACGCATAAAAACACACCTCAATCGGTTATTCAAAAACTCTTTTAACGTTATTCTACACTTCTTTTTGCGATACGTCAAGTATCACTTGACGTTTTTTGATTTTTATTGTATGATATCAGAAAACGTGAAAGGAGAATGCGGCATGGATCAGAGCATCAAAGAGGAAATTCTGGAATCGATTCGCGGCTTCAGCCTGCCCCGGTATGAGGAAATCCCCAATGTGGGCCTGTATCTGGAGCAGACATCCAAATATATTTCCGAGTATCTGGAAAAATTAGGGGATTTCACCCTGACGGGCTCCATGATCAGCAACTATGTGAAGAAGGGCCTGGTGGCCAACCCGGTGAAAAAGCAGTACACCCGGGAGCAGATTGCCTACCTGATTTTCATCGCCGTGGGCAAGAGCGTGCTGTCCATGGAGGATATCCGGTTGCTGTTCACCCTGCAGAAGGAGATTTATACCCCCAAAAAGGCCTACGACTATTTCTGCACGGAGCTGGAAAATGTGCTGCTGTTCGTTTTCGGCCTGAAGGACACCCTGGACACGGTGGGCATCGATAACACGGATACCAAAAATCTGCTCCGCAATACCATCATCACCGTGGCCCATAAGGTGTACCTGGACAAAGCCTTCGCTGCCCTCCACGAAACGAAGGCGGAATAAAGATCATGCTGTCATTGCCACGGCCTTCGGCCTCGCAATGACATGGTTATTGTAGCCGGGTGCGTCGTTTTAGACCGCCAAACAATCATTCACACCACCAAAACAGAAACGGCCTGCCGCAAATCGCGGCAGGCCATTATTTATGCCCGGTATTTGGGTTCGCAGGTCAGGTTCACGCCCAGGCGCTTGAAGGTCTTTTCGTCCACCGGGGACAGAATCACGGTGGAGTGGGCCTCGCAGCCCCGGAGCTTGCTCAGTTGCTCCATGGCCAGTTCCGCAGTGGGGTTGGTGGCGGCGGAGATGGACAGGGCAATCAGCACCTCGTCGGTGTGGAGCCGGGGATTCCGGTTGCCCAGATGGTCCACTTTCAGGTGCTGGATGGGGTCGATGACCACCGGAGAAATCAGATGCAGCTCATCCCGGATGCCTCCCAGGGCCTTCAGGGCGTTGAGCATCAGGGAAGCGGAGGCTCCCAGCAGCTCGGAGGTGCGGCCGGTGACGATGGTGCCGTCGGGCAGCTCCATGGCGGTGGCGGGCAGGTCGGTTTCCTGCTCCCGGGCCAGAGCCGCGGCGATGACGGTCCGCTGTTCCGGGGTCACCCCGGCCTTTTTCATCAGCATTTCCATCTTAAAGACCACGTCATCACTGACTTTGCCCTTCTTCTGGTCGCACAGCACGTCATAGTACCGCCGCAGAATCTCCCGGCAGGAGGCTTTCCGGACCATCTCATCATCGATGATGCAGTTGCCCACCATGTTGACGCCCATATCCGTGGGGGATTTGTAGGGACATTCGCCCCAAATCCGTTCAAAAATCGCCACCAGCACCGGGTAGGCTTCCACATCCCGGTTGTAGTTGACGGTGGTGACGCCATAGGCATCCAGATGGAAGGGATCGATCATGTTCACATCGTTCAGGTCGGCGGTGGCGGCCTCGTAGGCCAGATTCACCGGGTGATTCAGGGGCAGATTCCAGATGGGGAAGGTCTCAAATTTGGCGTAGCCCGCCTGAACCCCCCGCTTGTGCTCGTGATACAGCTGGCTCAGGCAGGTGGCCAGCTTGCCGCTGCCAGGGCCGGGAGCGGTGACCACCACCAGTTCCCGGGTGGTTTCGATGAAATCATTTTTGCCGAAGCCCTCGTCGCTGACGATGTGGGCGGTGTCGGAGGGGTAGCCGGCGATGGCGTAGTGGCGGTAGACCTTGATGCCCAGCCCCTCCAGCCGGGATTGGAAGGCCCGTGCCCCGGGCTGGTCGGAGTAGCGGGTCAGCACCACGCTGCTGACGTAGAGCCCCAGCTCCCGGAAAATGCCGATGAGCCGAATCACATCCCGGTCGTAGGTGATGCCCAGGTCGCCCCGGACTTTATTTTTCTCAATGTCGGCGGCGTTGATGGCGATGACCATCTCCACCTGATCCTTCATGTGCAGCAGCATCCGCAGCTTGGAGTCCGGCTGGAAGCCGGGCAGCACCCGGGAGGCGTGGTTGTCGTCGTATAGCTTGCCGCCAAATTCCAGGTACAGCTTGCCGCCGAACTGGGCGATCCGCTTCCGAATCCGCTCGGATTGGGTGTGCAGGTATTTATCATTGTCAAAACCGATGTGTGTCATATGGTTTCGCCTCGCTTGCAAAAACTTAGGACTATTATACAGGATTTCGCCGATAAAAGCAAGTGATTCCGAGGGGGTAGGGTTGGTAAATTATTGTTTCGCGCACTAAAATCATGCTGTCATTGCGAGGCCCGAAGGGCCGTGGCAATCTCCCGGTATCATCTACGATAAGGAAAAAGTTCGATGAACGTACAATGTAGAATGGGATTATCCATAGATTTTGGTGCGAATTAGGACCAAA
>JAFTHT010000019.1 GCA_017457285.1 Oscillospiraceae bacterium
ATCCTGAGCGAGCGTCAGCGAGTCGAAGGATCTACGCACTACATTACCCTGAAACATATCGATCGTGCGTAGATCCTTCGACTCCGCTTCGCTTCGCTCAGGATGACATACATCTTACATTTACTCCGCTAAACAATCATTTACACGCAAAAACGGCGGCTCAGTGCAGAGCCGCCGCCGCTATTAGAAATTGATTCGTTTGACCATCGCTGGCATCGTGACCGAAGCTGACCCGGACCGTCCCGGTTGCCAGGGTGCCGGCGCTTTCATGGGCCAGAGGCGCGCAGTGCAGCCCCGCCCGAACGGCGATTCCCTTACCGGCCAGCATCGCCGCCGCTTCCTCGCAATCCATTCCCGGCAGGAAGCTGACCGTCCCCAATTGGCAGGGGCCACCATATGCGGTGAATCCCAGTTTTTTCAGCCCCGCAACGCAGCGTTTTGCCTGCATTTGCTCCCGAAATGCAATGTTTTCCATTCCAACACGACGTAAATACGCCAGCCCCGCTGCCAATCCGGCAAAGCCCGGCACATTCAGGGTTCCGGCCTCTGCCCGGTCCGGCAGGAAATCCGGCATCTCCTGTCGGGCCGATTCGCTACCGGTGCCCCCAAATAACAGAGGCTGTGGGCTCCTTCCGCACAGCAGCAGTCCCGTGCCCTGGGGCCCCAGCAGGCCCTTATGCCCCGGCATGGCAATGAACTCCGCTCCCAGCCCATCCAGGCTCAGGGGCAGCGCCCCGGCAGACTGGGCCCCATCGATGATAAATGGCACACCATACTGCCGGCACAGCCAGGCCATCTGCTCCACCGGCAAAATATACCCAAAAACATTGGAAACATGGGTAAAAATCGCCGCTTTCGGCTTCTTTTTCAGAGCTTTTTCAAAGCTCTCCAGCGCCTCCTCCCAGTCGAACAGCCGCCGGGCCACCACCTCCACCTTGGCCCCCATGGCGTGGAGGGGCCGGGTGACGGCATTATGCTCGAAGCCGGAAATCACCACCCGGTCCCCCGGCTCCACCAGCGTCCGAATGGCCACATTCAACCCATGGGTGCAGTTGCAGGTCAGCACCACCTGCTCCGGCTTACAGCCAAAGAGCCCCGCCGCCGCCTCCCGGCATCGAAACACCTCCTCCGCTGCCGCCATGGCTGCCCCATAACCGCCCCGGCCCGGGTTGGCGCACCGAGCCATGGCCCGTGCCATTGCCCTGGCCACCGCCGGGGGCTTATGGAAGGAGGTCGCCCCATTATCCAGGTAAATCATAGGGGCAGCTCCTCCATTTTTCCGCTGTTATTGGGACCGTAGATTTTGCTGAAGGGCACACCGGCGGCCCGAAGCAGCTCCAGCGCCGCCAATGCCTCCCCGGGCCGGACCCGCAGGCAATAGCCGCAGCCCCGCTCCTCCATCCACCGGGGCGTCCGCTGGAGCGCCGGGTCCACTCCGCCCCGACGCAGCACCCGCTCCCCCCGCTGGGCATAGGTCACGGACCGAAACGTGATATAATAAGACATCATAATAAAACCTCCCGAGCCAAACTATGCCCGGGAGGTCGAAAAGGTTCAATTTTTAGAGATTTCGGTATTTTTATAAATCAGAATTTCCCCCTCCAGCTCATCATACAGCCGGAACCCATTGCGTTCCAGGCCCTCCAGGAGACTGGTGAATCCATCGGGCTGCTCCGCCGTGGCAAAGCGGCGGTAATCCAAATCCAAGCCCACCTGCAGCACCACATACTCACTTTTTAATATATGCTCCCGGGAGGCGTAGCGGACATCATACAGCTCCGCCCGCTGGGCCAAATGGGGCGTAAAACCGCCACAGGCCGTGACCACCGCATCCGCCGGCACCCGCTCCAGGGTTTCCGCCATCAACTGATGGGTGGCGGTATTTTGGCTCATCAGCCGAATATACAGCGCCCCGCTGGGCCAGATGACCCGGTAAAAGCATAGCCCCGCCATCAGCATCGCAGCCACCAGAGCGCCGGTCCGCAGCCGGTCCCACTTCAGCTCCGCCAGGTTCGCCACCAGCAGATACATCAGACAAGCGGTGGAGCCGAAGTTATACTGGAACATCACATCGTGCTGATAGGGATAATCGGACATCAGGTTGATCAGGATGTAGGGAATCAGCAGAATATACCGCTCAAACCGCCGGGTCAGCAGGGGCAGGCCCAGCAGCGGCAGCATCGTACGGATGATAAATCTCCATTTTTCCGGATCGGCGCACTCGTAGACCACCTTCAGCGGATCCACCACCGCCGCCCGGATGACCGCCAGCAGCGAGTCGTTGCCGTCGAACATGAAATTTTGGTACCGATTCGTCATCACCCCGTCGCCCACCGTGGCAAGATACCGGGTGACCAGCAAAAACCAAATCACCGCCATCGCCAGCAGAGAGGCTCCGGCAATCAATTCCCACCGTTGTTCTTTGGGATTCCGGAGCAGACTCTTTACCAGCAGCCACAGGGCCACCACCGCCACATAGACCGCCGCATCCTCCTTGACCATCAGGGTCAGAAGTCCGGCGATGGCCATCATGGGAATATTTTTCCGCTCAATCCCATAGAAAAGCCACAAAATCAGCGGTAACAGAAAACAATTTTCATGGATATCATAACTGGCACCGCCAGCGGTGACCGGCAGCAGGAGCAGCAGCCCACAAGCCAGCGTCCGCTTCAGGCCAGAGAAGCCCCGGTTTTTGCACAGCAGCCACAGGGGAATCACCGCCGAAGCCAGCACCGCCGCCTGCAGCACCTGCAGCGTATGGGGTCGGGGCACAATCATGTAAAAGGGCAGCAGCAGATAGTAAATCGGGGACACATGGACATGGAAATGGGACAGCAGCCCATCCCGCTCCAGGGTCGTCATGGGCAGGCCGGTTTCCGCCATGTTGTGGAACATCTGGGCAAAAATGCCAAAATCGTAGGTCGAAGCGGAATAAACAGCCACCCGGCCCACCGTCCAGAGGGAAACGAACAGCCCAAAGGCCACCGCCATGGCACCCACGGCCCAGCCCCAACCCCTTCGGGCGGCAGCAGGCCGCAGCTGAGGCTCCGGTGCCGAATCCCAGCCCCACAGAGCATAGACCGCCAGCACCGCCGTTATCGCAACACTCATCAAAAGGTAGCCCTTGGCAAAGGAGGAGGGCAACGACACCCCCACCAGCGCCGCAAACAGCGCCGCCGGGGCCCAGCGCTGGTATTTGACCGTGGATTCCGGCAGCAACGCCAGCCCAAAGCAGGCCAACATCATCACCACCAGCACCCGCACCAGGGACATTTCCGCCAGAGCGGCCAATCCGGCTAACCCCCGTGCTTCCCCGGGCAGGAGCAAATATTCCAGCAGCACCGCAAAAAGCCAGCCAGTAGCCAGCAGCCGCACCCAATCCGTCCCCCGCCGGGCGCGAATCCGATTCAAAAGCACCATTTTTCACCCACTTTCTGTAAACGAAACAAGAATACCATATCTTAGCCATAAACGCAAGGCGTTTTATTTCAACGAAGCATCAATCATTTTGGGGCAGACTGAAGGGGAGGGTCACTCCCCTCCCCTGATGATTTATTCTTCCAGCAGGCACACCGCGTGGCAAGCCATGCCCTCCTCGGTGCCGGTGAAGCCCAGGCGCTCTTCGGTGGTGGCCTTCACATTCACCCGGTCGGGGTCAATGCCCACGGCAGCGGCAATGTTGCGCTCCATGGCCTCGATATGGGGCCGGAGCTTGGGCCGCTGGGCAATCATGGTCACATCGATATTACTGACCTGGTAACCCTTTTCCGCAACTTTTTGGGCTACAATTTCCAATAATTTCAGGGAATCCGCCCCTTTATACTGAGGATCCGTGTCCGGAAAATGCTTGCCGATATCCCCCAGTCCGGCGGCACCAAGCAGGGCATCGGACACCGCGTGAAGCAAAACATCCGCGTCGGAATGGCCCAGCAGGCCCAGGGTGTGGGGGATTTTCACGCCGCCCACAATCAAATCCCGGCCTTCCACCAGCCGGTGTACGTCGTAACCGTGTCCGATTCTCATTTCATTTCCTCCAGCAGCATTTGGGCGATTTTCAGGTCCATGGGGGTGGTGACTTTGATGTTGCGCTCGTCGCCCTCCACGATTTTCACCGACATCCCCAGCCGCTCCACGGCGGAGCAATCGTCGGTGACCTCGGCCTTGTCCAGCTCCGCCTGCTTCAGTGCGCCACGAATCAGGTCAAAATCAAAGACCTGGGGGGTCTGGACGGCCTGGAGGGTTTTCCGGTCGGGGGTTTCCTTTACCACACCCCCGGTGACCACCTTGATGGTATCCTTCACCGGAATCGCCGGGGCGGCGGCGCCATAGCTGTGGGCGGCCCGGACCACCCGGTCGATGACCTGCCAGGTGATCAGGGGCCGGGCCCCATCCTGGATGGCCGCCAATTTGACCTGATCGGACAGCGCATTCAGCCCCAGACGGACGGATTCCTGACGGCTGGCGCCGCCTACAACCACCGCCTTGACCTTATCCATATTCCGGCACAGGTCGCCGATGGGGACGATCAGGTCCGGACGGGTGACGATGACGATTTCCTTGATAACGTCACATTCCTGGAATGTCCGCACAGTGCGGACGATCATGGGCTCGCCCTCCAGCTCCGCCATGACCTTGTCGATGCCGCCCATCCGGGAGGCGCTGCCTGCCGCCACGATCACCGCGCCGCAGTAGCCCACCTTCAGGGCCTTTCTTGCCACTTTCGTTACCTTGGTAATATCCATATTTCACAACTCCATCACGAGTTTTTTGTAGAATTCGCCACGAACCATAAAGTTTTTGAACTGATCGAAGGCGGCGCTGGCGGGGCTCATCAGCACCACATCGCCGCTTTCCGCCGCCGCAGCGGCGGCTCGGACGGCGGCTTCGAAATTGCCGCAATCCACGATCTCCGGTTTTTCACCGGTGGACTGCTCCACCGCTGCACGGATCAGGGGGCCGGTGGCGCCGCCCAGGAACAGCTTTTTCACATGGGCGCAGATTTCAGGGCCCAGCACATCGTAGGGGATGTGCTTATCGTAGCCTCCGGCGATGAGAATGACCTTCTCCGGGAAGCTCCGCAGACCGGCGATGGTGCGGCTGGGGGAAGATGCGATGGAATCATTGTAGAACCGGATGCCATCCTTGATCCGCACCAGCTCGATGCGATGCTCCACGCCGCCGAAGGTTTTGGCCACGGAGCGAATGGTTTCGTCATCCACCAGTCCCTCCACAGCCAGCATGGCGGCCATGTAATTCTCTATATTGTGGACACCGGGAATCAGAATATCCGCCACGGGCAGAACTTTCTCCCCATCCCGGCAGACGATGCCGTCGGAAACCATGGCCTCCCCTACCCCCAGCCGGGAGAATTTCCGGGTAACACCGTTGCCGGTGAAGCTCTTCGTAATTTCGTTATCGGCGTTCAGCACCAGCAGGTCGGTGTCCTTTTGGAAGCGGAAAATATTCTTTTTGGCGTCCACATATTCATCCATATCCTTGTGCACATCCAGATGGTTGGGGGCCAGGTTGGTGACCACCGCCCGCTGGGGGCTGCGTTCCATATCCATGAGCTGGAAGGAGCTGAGCTCCACCACGGCGTAGTCCTCCGGCTTCATCCGGCGGCACAGGGGTAGCAGGGGCGTGCCGATATTGCCCCCCAGCCAGACGGTGTAACCGGCGGCCTTCAGCATCTCGGAAATCAGCGTGGTGGTGGTGGTTTTTCCGTCGGAGCCTGTCACCGCAATGGTATGGCAGGGGCAGACCTCGAAGAAAACCTCCATTTCGCTGGTAATTTTCGCGCCACGGCTCCGCAGGGCCTCCAGGGCCGGGTTGCCGGGGTGCATACCGGGGGTGCGGAAAACCAAATCCGCCTGCAAATTGTCCAGATAGCCGTCGCCCACCTGGAGCTTGCAGCCCAAATCCAGCACCTCCTGATCCAATTTTTCCAGAGGTGTCCGGTCGCAGCCGGTGACATCGCAGCCATACTCCAGCAGCAGCCGCACCAAAGGCCGGTTGCTGACGCCCAGGCCCAAAACCGCGATTTTTTTACCTTTTATGGATGTAAAATACGCATCAAACGCAGAATTCATACATTTCCCCTCATTTCTTGATGACGTCAAGTCGGTAAATGATTGTTTAGCGTACTGGCTATGCACCAGCACCTTGGCCCCCTCATTTATGAGGGGGCTGGCACGGCGCAAGCCGTGACTGGGGGAGTATGCGGTAGAAGGTTATGATTTTATGCACGTTTTCGGCGAATTCGTAACATCTTACGGACTCCCCCCGACCTTCGCTTCGCTCGGCCACCCCCCTCATAAATGAGGGGGGCAAGAGGCGCGTTCGTGCGCTAAACAATCATTTATCTGCATATATTCATAACCATAGTATAGCCCTTCCTCAGGAAATTTGCAAGAGGATTTGACAATTGGGCATCTTTGCGCTACAATAGTCC
>JAFTHT010000020.1 GCA_017457285.1 Oscillospiraceae bacterium
CAATGTAGAATGGGATTATCCATAGATTTTGGTGCGAATTAGGACCAAAGTTGTACCAGGAGATTGCCACGGCCTGCGGCCTCGCAATGACATGGTTGTTGTAGCTGGGTGCGCCGTTTTAGGCCACTAAACAATCATTTTCAGCTTTATCGACACGTTGCGGCGGGGATAATATCCCCGCCTTACGAAATGGGGAAATCTCTCTGTAAACTTTTTCTGAAACCCCTTGTATATATATTAGATGTGTGGTAGAATAATAAGTAGCGTGCTACATTTTTAAGGAGGTGGGTTTGGATGCAATTATATGGCCCCCGGTTTCGGGCGCTGCATTGCTGTACCGACCAGATTATGAGCGATGCCCTGTCCCAAATGGAGCTGACCGCCTCCCAGGGGCGAATCATGGGCTTCATTGCCCGGCAGTCATCGCCCCCCTGCCCCAGGGATATCGAAGAGCATTTCCGCCTGAGCCATCCCAGCGTCTGCGGCACCCTGAACCGGATGGAGAAAAAAGGCTTCATCGAAGCCCGTCCCGACCAGCATGACCACCGGGTCAAGCGGCTCTTCCTCGCTCCCAGGGGCATGGAATGCTGCGAACGGATGCATCAGCTCATCGATGCCATCGAAAAACAGGTGGTGGCAGGCTTCACCCCGGCAGAGCAGACACAATTTTCCCAGCTTCTGGACCGGGCCATCCGGAATATCAACAAGGAGGATAACCAATGATAAAACGATTGCTCCGGTGCGTTCGGGAGTACAAATGGGCCGCCATCCTCAGCCCCCTGTGCATGATGGGCGAGGTGGCCATGGAGGTGATGATCCCCCGGGTCATGGCGAACCTCTACGATTTCGGCATCAGCGCCCAGAATATGCAGGTGGTCATCACCCGCTCCATCATGCTGGTGGCGCTGGCGCTGAGCTCCCTGGCCTTCGGCGTGGGCTCCGCTAACTACGCCTCCAAGGCCGCCACGGGCTTTTCTAAAAACCTGCGGCATGATATGTTCTACCGGGTACAGAATTTCAGCTTCAGCAATATCGACAAATTTTCCAGCGCCTCCATCGTCACCCGGCTGACCAGTGACGTGGCGACCCTGCAAATGACCTTCCAGATGATGATCCGAATGGCCATCCGCTGCCCCATGATGCTGATCCTGTCCCTGGGCTCCGCCATGAGCATCAGCGTGAAGCTGAGCCTGGTGTACTGCGTGGCGCTGCCGATTCTGGTTACCGCCCTGGTGCTTTTGGTGCCCATGGTGTTCAAGATTTTCGACCAGGTTTTCAAGACCTACGACAAGCTGAACAATGTGGTGCAGGAGAATATCCACGGCATCCGGGTAGTCAAATCCTTCGTCCGGGAGGACAAAGAAACCGAAAAATTCACCGGCATTTCCGGCACCATTTACCGCAATTTCTGCAAAGCTGAGAAGATTATGGCTCTGAATAACCCCATCATGCAGCTGTGCGTTTACGGCTCCATGATCGCCATTTCCTGGTTCGGCGCCAACATGGTCATCGCCTCCGGCAACAATCCCGACCTGGGTCTGACCACCGGCCAGCTCAGCACCATGTTTACCTACACCACCCAGATTCTCTCTTCGCTGATGATGCTGTCCATGGTCTTTGTGATGCTGACCATGAGCCGCTCCCCCATGAAGCGGTGCTGCGAAATTCTGGCCGAGGAGCCGGATTTGACCTCTCCCAGCGAAAACGCCGTCACGGAAGTGCCCGACGGCTCCATCGATTTTGAAAACGTGTCCTTCCGCTACTCCGCCACCGCCCAGCACCGGGCCCTGAAGGAGGTAAATTTGCACATCCCCTCCGGGGCCACCGTGGGCATCCTGGGCGGCACCGGCTCCAGCAAGACCACCCTGGTGCAGCTGATTCCCCGGCTGTACGATGTCAGCGAGGGTGCTGTCAAGGTAGGCGGCATCGATGTGCGAAACTACGATTTGGACACCCTTCGGGATCAGGTGGCCATGGTGCTGCAAAAGAATGTGCTGTTCTCCGGCACCATCAAGGAAAACCTCCGCTGGGGCAACCCCAAGGCCACCGACGAGGAACTGGAACACGCCTGCAAATTGGCCTGCGCCCATGATTTCATTACATCCTTCCCCGATGGCTACGACACCCACATCGAGCAGGGGGGCACCAACGTTTCCGGCGGCCAGAAGCAGCGGCTGTGCATCGCCCGGGCCCTGCTGAAAAAGCCGAAAATCCTGATTCTGGACGACTCCACCTCCGCGGTGGACACCCGGACCGATGCGATGATCCGCCAGGCCTTCCGGGAGGAAATTCCCGGCACCACCAAGCTGATCATCGCCCAGCGGGTATCCTCCGTCCAGGACGCGGACATCATTATTATTCTGGACAACGGCATGGTGGCAGACGTGGGTAAGCACGAGGAGCTGCTGGCCCGGTCCACCATTTACCAGGAAGTTTACTACTCTCAGCAGAAAGGCGGTGAGGAATAATGCCCCCTGTACGGCTTCGGGGTGACGGCCGGAAGGCCAAATCCCCCAAAAAGACCCTGCTGCGGCTGCTGGGCTACATGAAAAAGTACAGCGCCCACATGATCGTTGTGCTGCTTTGCATCGTAGTCACCGCCTTCGCCCAGGTTTCCGGCAGCGAGGCCCTGGGCAAGCTGGTGGATGAATACATCCTGCCCATGGTGGCCACCGGCTCCACGGACTTCGGGCCCATTGTGAAATTCCTCATTCAGCTGGGCTGCATCTTTGGGGCGGGCATCATTGCCGCTTTCCTGCAGCAGTACCTGATGGTTTCCGTGAGCCAGGGCACCCAGAAGGTGATTCGGGACCAGATGTTCACCAAAATGCAGCGGCTGCCCCTGCGGTATTTCGACAGCAACACCGCCGGCAACATCATGTCCCGCTACACCAGCGATATCGACACCCTTCGGCAGATGATTTCCCAGTCCATCCCCCAGTGCATCAGCTCCATCGTCACATTGGTGGTGATTCTGGTGGCCATGATCCGGGCCTCCTGGATTCTGACCGGCGTCATGTTTGTCACCGTCAGCGGCATCCTGTTCGTCACGGTGAAAATCGTGGGCCGCTCCAGCCAATTCTTCATCGCCCAACAGCGCTCCCTGGGTGCGGTGAACGGCTATGTAGAGGAAATGATCTCCGGCCAGAAGGTGGTCAAGGTCTTTACCCACGAGCGCCAGTGCGAGGCGGAATTTGACAAGCTCAACGAAGAGCTTTGCAAAAACGCCTACACCGCCGGACGGCTGACCAACATGATGGGCCCGGTGAACAACAATCTGGGTTACATCCAGTACGCCATTCTGGCCGTCGTGGGCGGCCTGATCGTAGTGGCCTCCAAGGGCGATATACTGAGCATCGGCAGTCTGATGACCTTCATGCTCCTGTCCCGGAGCTTCAATATGCCCATCAGCCAGGTCAGCAACCAGATCAACGCCATCGTCATGGCTCTGGCCGGCGCGGAGCGGGTCTTTGAGCTGATGGATCAGGAGCCGGAGGTGGACGAGGGCTATGTGACCCTGGTCAACGCCAATATCGACGAAAACGGCAACATCACCGAGTCCGAGCGCCGCACCGGCCACTGGGCCTGGAAGCACCCCCATGGGGACGGCACCCTGACCTACACGGAGCTGAAGGGTGACATCGTTATGGACATGGTGGACTTCGCCTATGTGCCGGAGAAGCAGGTGCTCTACGATGTGACCCTCTACGCCCATCCGGGCCAGAAAATCGCCTTTGTGGGCGCCACCGGTGCCGGTAAGACCACCATCACGAACCTCATTAACCGGTTCTACGACATTGCCGACGGCAAAATTCGCTACGACGGCATCAATATCAACAAGATTAAAAAGGCCGATTTGCGCCGTTCCCTGGGCGTGGTGCTCCAGGAAACGAACCTGTTCACCGGCACCGTCATGGACAATATCCGCTACGGAAAGCTGGATGCCACCGACGAGGAATGCATCCAGGCCGCCAAGCTGGCCAATGCCCACGACTTCATCACCCGTCTGCCCAAGGGCTACGACACGGAGCTCACCGGCAACGGCGCCAGCCTCTCCCAGGGCCAGCGGCAGCTGATCGCCATCGCCCGGGCGGCGGTGGCGGACCCCCCGGTGATGATTCTGGACGAGGCCACCTCCTCCATCGACACCCGGACGGAGGCCCTGGTGCAAAAGGGCATGGACGCCCTGATGCACGGCCGGACCACCTTCGTCATCGCCCACCGGCTTTCCACCGTTATGAACTCCGACTGCATCATGGTCCTGGACCATGGCCGCATCATCGAGCGGGGCACCCACGAAAGCCTCATCGCTGAAAAAGGCACCTACTACCAGCTCTACACCGGTGCATTTGAGCTTGAATAAGAAACATCACCGCAAGGCAAAGTCCTTGCGGTGATTCATTTACCGCACCATCCAGTATTTTTACAAGCAAATCACCGGAAGGGCATCCGTCCTTCCGGTGAAAAAATTTATTCAACTGTACCGCAGGTCACAAAGTCGATGGCAAGCTCCAGCGCTGCTTCATCCATGTAGGTACTGTAGTCCACCATCCACAGACGGGAGCCGTCGGTGTAGCAGCCGGTGACCGTGGTGAAGCTGTCCCCGTCCCGGCAGACCAGATAGCTCACGCCGTTCTTTTCGCCGACCCAGGCATCGCTATAATACTCCAAAGCCCATTGATCCAGGAACTCCTGAACCAGCTCCGCGCCGGTTTGGGCGGTTTCGCTATAATCTCCCAGCATCCCATTGGAAACGCCGATGTAGTTATCCCCATAGGCAATGGTCAGATAGTCCTTATCCACCCACACGGGATTCACCTCCACCGGGAACCGAAGGGTCAGGCCCTCGTAGCGGATGGTGTCGCCGGGATCCGGCAGCACCGGAATCTCGATATCGGGAATCCGGGCTTCGTCGATCTGTCCGCCGGTGGCCAGCCCAATCATCGCAGCCTCATCCTTTGCCTCGTAGGTTGTGGCGCAGACCTCCCAACCCACCTGGTCATGGACATAGAAGCCGTAGACCATAATCAGACCATCGTTCACATTCAGAATATAGCTCACCGGGCCATCGTGCCGGATGGTGACTTCGCCCTCAAAGAAGCCCATATTTTCCACATAATACTCCGCAAAACTGGCAGAATCGGTGATTCCCCGGCCCCAGGTCACCAGCGGACCGAAGTGAAGGTCCAGCGAGTTCTCCGCATCATCCACATAGCCGATGCTGTTGCCTTCATCGTACAGCAGCTCAAAGCTGTCGCCGATATCCATGAGCAGGCCATTGAAATCGATTCGCTGGCTGCCACCCTCCTCAGGGGGCATCGAATCAGGGCTCCCCGGCAGCGGCGGCACCTGGCTCTCGTCAATCCCGCCGCTGGATACCAAGATAATCATATCCTCTTTGTCCCAAATATTGCCGCCGGCGAACACAATCCAGCAGGCATCCTCCAGCAGATAGAAGCCGTAAACCAGAACATAGCCGTTTTCCGCATCGGTATACAGGGCGGTGCTGACCCCATTGGTATCCTCAAAGGTGATGTCCCCGGTCCAACCCATAAACGCCATATACCGCTGGGCCAGGGTGGCGGCATCGGAAATATCCTCGCCCCACAGGCTTACCGGCCCAAAGGACAGGGACACATCGGTACTGCCGTTACCATAGCAGGCCATATTCGGGTCGCCGTTGTCGTATTTTTCATAGCTGGTGTCCAGTATCAGGCTCAGCCCCTTGTAGGTCACGGACATGATGTCCACATCCTCCGGCGGAGTTTCCTCCCAGTCCGGATCCACAGCGCCGCTGGTAGCCATGGCAATCATGTCCTCCACATTCATCTGCCCGGCGTAGTCGCTGACGGCAATAATCCAGCCCGTATTGCCCTGCACATAAAAGCCCAGCACCTGGACCTTTACATCCTGGCCCTCCCGGCTCAGGATGTAATGAACGCCGGAGGCCTCACCCAAGGTCTTTTCGGCGAAGGCCTGCTCTCTCGTATCAAACAGCACATCGTGATAATATTGGGCGAATTCCTCTGAGGTGGTGATGCCCTCCCCCACCTCTTCCGCCATGGAGCTCCGGCTGACCGCCACATTGACATCCTCAAGGTGGAAGCTGGCGTAATCATCCTGCCGGGACAGCTCCTGGAACTGCCCAATCAGGCTGAAGGACAGACCACTCAGATAATCCCGATGGCCCGCAGGCTCCTCGGTGGGGTCCTGGGTCAAATCCGTGGAGGGCGGCGCGTCGGTGGTCTGGGTCGGGGGCTCCGTGGGCGGAATCACCGTTTCCCCGGTGGGTGCCGTAACCGTGGCGGAGGGCTCCGTTATCCCGCCGGAAGGTTCTGTGGCCTCGGTGCCTTCGGTGGAGGGCTCGCTTGCCCCGGTAGAAGCCTCGGCAGAGGGCTGAATGGTCGGATTCTCATTTTTACCGCCCTCACAGCCGGCAAAACAGCCGCAAAGCAGCCCCAGCGCAAGAATCAGCGCCAGAAGTCTTTTGTATTTCACAAGCATGGATGTTCCTCCTCATAATGGATATCACCATTATAGACCCGCCACCAGATAAAGTCAATATGCCCCCTCCAGCACAGGAGGGGGCAGTATGGCGTTTATGTGGTAAAAGTTCAGGGTAAGGACATTATCCCCCCCGGGAAATGCGTTTTTGCTACTCCGCCAACCGATTATCCACCGAGCCGGACACAGCCGCTGTGATAGCGGTGGTGGGGTCCTCCAGGTAGTCCATGACCTCAACGGTCCACCAGCTTTCGCCGCTGACATAGCAGGCCACGACCATGGTGAAGCCATCCCGGTCCCGGGCCAGCACATAGCTGGTACCCGACTGGCTTTCCACCGAAATCGTATCCCACAGGCTTTCATACAGTCCCTGCAGCTGCTCCGCCAAGGCTGCGCTGTCAGCAGGAACGGCATCCAAATCCGCCATGGTTCCGGCGGCGAGGGTGAAGCCCAGGTCCCCATAGAGGAACGCCAGGGCATCCTCCGTCGCATTCGTGGGGATGGCCTCCCCCTCCAGCGTCAGGGTCAGACCCCGGAAGCTGACGGTATTGCCGGCAGCGGGCAGCTCCGGCATGGCGCTTTCATCCACCGTGCCACCGGTGACAAGCTGAATCAGCCGGTCCCGCAACGCCGGGTCGTCGGCCATGGCGGACAGCTTCCAGCCCCTTCCTTTCACAAAATAGAAGCCCACGGCCACCGTTTGACCAAATTCTTCCTCTTCGTAGCAAACATAGGGTACGCCGTTTGTCTGCTCCACCGCCACGCCTAAGGCCGCCCCATAGAAAGCGGCATACGCCGACACATCACGGATTTCCATATCCTGCTCGGAGGGCGTTTCCATTTCCGCCTCCACAAAAATCGTATCGCTGCGGTAAGCGGCGGCGGCGGACTCCTCAAAATCCACCCGGAAGCTGGTGTCCAGCCGGAAGGTCAGACCAGCCAGGGTATGCTCCGTGGGCTCCGGCTCCGGCTGAGCGGGGGCATCCGGAACGGCGCTTTCATCAATGATGCCACTGGTGGCCATGGTAATCATTGCCTCCACATCCAAATCCGGCTCGTAACCGTTGACACCAATCATCCAGCACACGTCGCCGCTGACGTAGAAGCCCAGAACCATGGTCTGGACCGCCTCCCCGCCCCGGCACAGGATGTAGGGAACGTCCCCCTGGCTCCGCAGGTCCGTCTGGGCGAAGGATTCTTCAAAGGCGATGCCCAATTCCTCGTAATAATACCGGGCAAAGGCAGCGGAGGTCGTGATATCCTCCTCCGGCATGGGGCCGAAGGAAATCTCCACGCTGATATTCTCCCCCTGGTAGCTGGCGCTGTATTTTCCGTCGCCGAAGGGCTCATAGGCGCCAATCAGGGTAAAGGTCAGACCGCACAGACTATGCTGCTCCGTGGTGCCCTGAATGGGCAGGGACGGGGGCGTGGTTTCGCTGGGCTCCGTGGTTTCGCTGGGCTCCGTCGTTTTACTGGGCTCCGTGGTTTCGCTGGGTGTTGTGGATTCGCTGGGTGCCGTAGTCTGCTCCTGAGGTGATTTATCCTTGCTGCCGCCACAGGCCCACAGGGTCAGGGCCACGGCTGCCGCCAGCAGAATTGCCAGTATTTTTTTCATGCTCCACACCTTCTTTTTCAGGATGGGCCCATTATACCACACCCCAGGCCGGGGCGCAATGGGTTTTGGTGACCTCTATTATTTCAGCAGCTCGTCGGTTAGGCGCAAAATCTCCGGAGCGATACGTTGCCGCTCCCTTCTGAGAATGTGGTTGTAGACTGGGTAGGCCAGCGCCACCAGCACCAGGCCCAGCAGCCCCACCACAATTCCAACCACCATGGCCAGCTGCCCCAGCAGCGCCCCCAGCTCCGTCATGGCCAGGCTCATGCCCGTGCCCAGAACCAGCGCGCCAACGGTGCCCAGAATGATTGCCCAAATCTTGGCTTTCCGGCCGGCCCCATGGTGGAGCCGGCGGAGCCGCTCCATTTTATCCTCCTGGGGCGGCAGATATTTGCTTCGGATATGCTCCACCTCCTGCTGCTGGGCAGCGGAATAGGTATAGCTGAAGCTCTCTTTCCAATCATCCATGTTGCATCCTCCTGATTTGTTTTGTCGCTTTGACGATGAGCATCACCGACAATGTCACCACCGTCAGGCTTACCCCCGCACCGGTGAGAATAATCATCAATCGCTGGTCCTGGAGTCTCATTTCCCCACCAAACTGGGCGAACATGGCCGTTTCCAGGTTCAGCATGGACACCAGTGCTGCGGACAGACCCACGATTTTGGCGGTGGACATCACCGGGCTGCCCAATTTCCGGTATTTCACGATATCCACAATGGCGTGAATGGTGGAATAGAAGGTATAAAGCGCCATGACATAAATCATCATGCCGGGGTAATCATAGCCCCTGCTCTGATAGAGAATCATCAGCACCGCACCGCTGAGGCTCAGATTCACCAGCAGCAAAATGTACGCGCAGGCCCGGGCCCGATGCCACTCCTGCAGGACGCTGGTGCCGATTTCATGCTTTTGGCAATACCGCACCAGCAGAAAACGCATCAGTGCCATGATGACATAGTACACCGACAGCACCACAAACCACCAGCTCCGGGCAAAATACCAGGTCAGCAGGTTGATGCCCACATACAGCAGATTGATGCACAAGGACCGGTACAGCGACACCTTCGTCCGGAAGGCCCGGTCGGTGAAATAGCGGTGGCCCAGGGGGTTGTCCAGTATTTTCTGACGAATCTGGCCATACTGCCCGGGCAAAACCATGACGCAGAAGGTCGTGACCACGCACAATGTGTAAAAGGCCACCACATAAGTGACATAGGCGATGATTCGCTGCTCCCAGCCCTTCAGGAACACCACCGCCAGCGACGCTGCGCTGAGAATCACCAGCGGCACCATCAGCCAAATCGGCGGAAACAGCAGCTTTTTCCAGAATTTTTTCCAGTCCATATCAATCCCTCTTGAATCGGACGGTGAAGGTGCTGCCCTTGCCAAGGACACTCTGCACCCCAATCTCGCCCCCCAGGATATCCACCACCCGCTTCACCAGCGCCAGGCCCAGGCCGTTGCCCTGGGTGGCATGGGAGGTGTCCCCCTGATAAAATTTCTCAAAAATATGCTGGCCCACCTCCGGCTGAATGCCACAGCCGGTATCGCTGACGGAAACCGATGCCCGGTCCCCTTCCGCCCGGAGGCGGACGGCGATGGTGCCCCCATCCGGGGTGAATTTCACCGCGTTGGAAATCAAATTGGTCCAGACCAGACTCAGCAGTTCCCCATCGGAGCGAATCTTCACATCGTCCTGGATATCCGTTTCGATGTTCAGATTCTTCTTTTCCCAGGCATCCTCGAATTGCAGCAGCGCGGCGCAGAGCTGCTCGCCCAGGTCATATTCCTCGGTTTTGGGGTAGATTTCCTGATTTTCCAGCCGGTTCAGCTTCAGGATGTTGGTAATCAACTGAGCCAGCCGCCGGGTAGCCTCGGAAATGGACTTTGCGTAGGCATTTCGCTCCTCCTCTGTCAGGCCGGGACGCTGAAGCATGGTTGCATAGTTGCCCATCACCGCCAGAGGGGTCTTCAGCTCATGGGATACATTGGCCACGAAGTCCGTCCGCAGGGTTTCGGTGCCGGAAAGCTCCTCCGCCATCTTGTTCACCCCGGCAATGATTTGGTTGAAGCCGTCCCGGCCCACTCCGTGGAGCGGCTTGATCCGGACGGAGAAATCCCCTTGCATAATTTTTTCCGTGGCATCGGTAATGATTTTCACCGGACGCTCCACGGTGATTTTTCTGCGGGAGTAGTCAATGACCGTGAAAATCAGGGTAATCAGCACCACGTTGCCGAAGGTCAGCTTGGCGGCTGTGGCGATATTTTCGGAGGTGAACACCAGCCCCATGGAATTGGCCAGGGTGGTCACAAACAGCATCATACAGCAGGTAACCGAAAAGGCCACCACCACAAAGAACACAATGTAGTTATTGATGGCTCTCAAAATCTGCCGGAAGCTGAGCCGCTTCATTTGATCACCGCCTTGTAGCCCAGGCCGTGGACGGTCTTGATTTCAAAATCCGTACACTGAGCCAGCTTGCCCCGGAGCTTGGTCATGTACACATCCACCGCCCGGGGGGCCGTTTCGGTGTCCACATCCCAAAATTCATCCATCAGCTGCTGCCGGGTGAAGGTCTTTTTGGGATAGGACAGGAGCTTATAGAGGATGTTGAATTCCCGGTTGGTAAAATCAATCTCCTCCCCCGCCAGGGTGGCGGTGTGCTCGTCCATATCCATGGTGAAGCTGCCCACCACCAGCGTCCGGGAGGAGGCAATCTTCGCCCGGCGCAGTAGCGCCCCGATTCGCAGGAACAGCTCGTCCAGGTCGATGGGTTTGACCATGTAGTCATCCACCCCAATCCGGTAGCCCCGCTGCTTGGAGGCAAAATCGTCCCGGGCGGTCATGAAGAGGATGGGGATATCCTCATTGAGGGAGCGGACGGTCCTGGCGAACTCGAAGCCGTCGATTCCGGGCATCATGATATCGGACACAATCAAATCGAATACATTGCCGTACATGGCATCATAGGCCTCGTTGGCATCCAGGCAGCCGGTGGCCTTATAGCCGCTGGAATTAAGGAACGCGCACACCGTGCGGTTCAGGTCCTTATCGTCCTCTACAACCAAAATCTGAAACATTTCGACACCTCCGATTATGATGATAGATGATACCATTCAAATGTTAAGGTTTTGTTTATATCCGCCACCCCCACAAAAAATCCGCAGCAAAAGCTGCGGATTTTTGCAGACTGTCGAAAAACAATGTCATTGCGAGGAGGCCGTAGGCCGACGTGGCAATCCGTTCTTAAAAAGATTCCGAAATCAACGAGTTTGTTGGATAAAACACAACTTTTAGAAAACGGATTCCCACGGTCGCTTCGCTCCC
>JAFTHT010000021.1 GCA_017457285.1 Oscillospiraceae bacterium
CAACTTTGGTCCTAATTCGCACCAAAATCTATGGATAATCCCATTCTACATTGTACGTTCATCGAACTTTTTCCTTATCGTAGATGATACCGGGAGATTGCCACGGCCCTTCGGGCCTCGCAATGACAGCATGATCTTAGTACGCTAAACAATAATTTATCGCACAATTACCATTTTTATTTACTTTTCCCCAACGCCGTGGTATGATATAAGGTACATGAAACTTGGAGTTGACCGATTTGAATTTTGACAGCACTTATGTGAAAATCGATTTGGACATCATCGCCGCCAATTTTGATGCCGTCTGCCAAAAAACCGGCGTCCCCGCCATGGCCATCGTCAAGGCCGATGCCTATGGCCACGGGGCGGTGCAGGTGGCGCGGCTTCTGGAAGGCAAATGCGCCTTTTTCGGCGTGTCCTCCATGCTGGAGGCCCTGGAGCTGCGGCAGGCGGGGCTGCGTAAGCCCATTTTGATTCTGGGCCGCACCCCGGTGTCCGCCTTCCCCCATGCGGTGCGGGAAAATGTCCGCCCCACCATTTTCAATTACGATGACGCGGTGGCGCTGTCCGAAGAAGCCCTGCGCCAGGGGAAAATCGCCCCCTTCCATTTTGCGGTGGACACCGGCATGAGCCGCATCGGCTTCCAGGCGACGGAAGAATCGGCGGACATCTGCGCCGAAATCCTCAAGCTCCCCGGCATCACCGCCGAGGGCATCTTCAGCCACTTCGCCACCGCCGACTGCGCCGACCTGTCCCGGGCTCGGGAGCAGACGAAAAAGTTCGACAATTTTCTTGCCATGCTGAAGGACCGGAACATTGAAATTCCCATCCGCCACCTGGATAATTCCGCGGGCCTGATGAATTTCCCTCATCATTATGAAATGGTCCGCTCCGGCATCGTTACCTACGGCCTGTACCCCAGCGCCGAGGTGGAGCTCAGCTTACTGCCCCTGAAACCGGCGCTGCAATGGCTCAGCCGGGTGACCCATGTAAAGGAATTGCCCCCCGGTCGGGAAATCAGCTACGGCGGCACCTACGTCACCAGCCGTCCCACCATGGTGGCCACCGTCCCGGTTGGTTATGCCGATGGCTACCGCCGGAGCCTGTCCGGCAAATTCCACGTCCTGATCCACGGCAAAAAAGCCCCCATTCTGGGCAGGATATGTATGGACCAGCTGATGGTGGACGTGACCGACATCCCCGGCGTGGAGCTGGACGACACCGTGACCCTGGTGGGCCGGGACGGGGATGAGTGCATCACCGTGGAGCAAATCGCCGCCGCGGCGGACAGCTTTAATTATGAATTTATCTGCGGCATCAGCCGCCGGGTGCCCCGGATCTACTGCCAGGGCGGCAAAGAAGTCCGCTCGGTGCATTATTTGCTGGATACCTGAGGAAGTACAAAAAGGAGAGAAGCCCCATGCCAGATCAAAATCAGCGGCCCTTCCCGCCCCACCGGCGGCGGAGAAGACGGCGCCGTATCAATCCCAATTTCATCATTTTCTGTATGGCTGTCCTTTTGGCAGTGGTCTTGCTGGTGCTGTCGGTGATGGCGCTGGTTATGAGCCTGTCCGGCGATGACGAGAAGCCGAAAGCCACCGATGCGACCATTCAGACCACGGAGCCCACCGACGGCACCGCAGAGCCTGCGATTCCCACTACAGAGCCCTCCGCTTCCACAACGGAGCCCTCTGCCCCGCCTGTAGCCCCCACGGACCCCACTCAAACCACGGAGCCCAGCGCCAGCACCACCGCCCCCACCACGGCTCCCTCCGAGCCCATCGCCCCCGGCATCACCCTGATTGGCAACGCCACCATCGGAGCCACCGGCGATATCCTGATGCATAAGCCCTGCATCCGCCCCGGCGAGCAAAGTGACGGCACCTACGATTTTTCCGCCTATTTCGCCCATATCCAGGCCTATATCAATGCCACGGACTATGCCGTTGCCAACCTGGAGACCACCCTTGCGGGGCTGGACCTGGGCTATGAGTACAGCGGCTACCCCCAATTTAATTGCCCCGATGGCATCGTACCCTCCCTGCAGGGGGCGGGCTTCGATATGCTGCTGACCGCCAATAATCATACCTACGATACTTCCTCCGTCGGTTTCCACCGGACCATGCAGGTGATGAAGGAATACGGCATGGATTTCACCGGCACCTTCGCCTCCCGGGAGGAGGACAATTACCTGGTTCGGGAGATTGACGGTATCCGGATCGGTATGATCTGCTACACCTACGAGGATGCCGCCGATGCCGCTACCGTGGCTCCCAACGGCCATGTGATGACCAAAGAGGATGCCCAGCTCATCAACACCTTCCATAAGAAGGACGTGGCGGGCTTCCGAACCAGCCTGTCTGCCGACATCGCCAACATGGAAGCCGACGGCGCGGAGGCCATCGTGCTGTTCATCCACTGGGGCGATGAGTACGCCCTGACCCAAAATGCCGACCAGGAGGCCCTGGCCCAGACGGCCTGCGACCTTGGTGTGGATGTGATCGTGGGTGGCCATGCCCATGTGATCCAGCCCATGGATCTGCTGACCAGCACCACAGACTCCGACCATAAGACCGTGTGCCTCTACTCCACCGGTAATGCCATCTCCAACCAGCGGCAGGGGCTGATTAGCTCCATCACCACCGCCCACACCGAGGATGGCATCCTGTTCAGCTTCACCTTTGCCAAGTATTCCGACGGCACCGTCCGGGTGGAAAGTGTGGAGGCTCTGCCCACCTGGGTGAACCTGTACACCAGCACCGAAACCTGGAAAAAAGTCTACGACATCATCCCCCTGGACAAGTCCACCGCCGACTGGAAAACCGCCTTCGGCCTGACGGACGACACCCTCTCCCAGGCTGAGGCCTCCTACGACCGCACCATGGCCATCATCGGCGACGGCCTGGCGGAAGTCAATGCCTACCTGGCATCCTTGCCGGAAGTGTAAAAGCTGAATGTCATTGCGAGCCAGTCCGCAGACTGGCGTGGCAATCTCCGAAGGTTTCCAATCGCCTTAGGAGATTGCCACGTCGCTTCGCTCCTCGCAATGACATTGTTATTTTATAAAAGGAGCGATACCATGCCCATCGACGCCCATATGCATATGGTTCTGGACGCCATTGACCACCGGGGGGCCATCAACCGCCACCGCAATGGCCCGGATATGGCCTATATCCGCCACATTCTGGCCCGCTACCGGGACGCGGGCTTCACCTACCTCCGGGACGGCGGCGACCGCTGGGGCGTGGGGGCGGCGGCCCGGGCCATCGCCGGGGAATATGGCATTCGCTACCGCACCCCTTTGGCGAACCTGTGCCTGAAGGGCCATTACGGCGGCTTCATCGGGGAATACTATGAAAATCTTCGGGATTATTCGGAAAAAATAAAAAATCTCCGGCAAAAAGGCGGAGATTTTGTGAAAATCATGATTTCGGGACTGATGGATTTCGACCGGTTCGGCGTCCTGTCCGAGGAGCCGCTGCCCCCGGAACTGATCCGGGAGCTGATCCACATCGCCCATGAGGAGGGCTTCACCGTCATGGCCCACGCCAATGGGGCCCGGACGGTGGAGGCCGCGGCGGCCGCCGGCGTGGATTCCGTGGAGCACGGGGCCTACCTGGATGGGGAGGCATTGGAGGCCATGAAGGAGAAGGGCTGTGTCTGGGTGCCTACCCTGTCCACCATCGGCAATCTCCGGGGGAGGGGCCGGTTCGATGAAACCGCGGTAGCCCGAATTTTGGAAAGCGCCCTGGAAAACGTGGCCCATTTTTCCAATATGGGGGGCCTGATTGCTCCCGGTACCGATGCCGGCGCCTGGGCCGTCCCCCACGGCACGGATTCGGAATATGGGCTTTTGCTTTCTGTTACCACCATGGAAACCCTCCGCCGTGGCGGCGAAATGATAATAAACAAATTCTGACAAAAATCCTTAAAACAACTTGTAATTGTTTGTAATTTATGTTACAATTCTGTAACCGGATTGTTTTACGATTTTCCAATGAATGAGGTAGACGAATATGGTTATAGAAATGTTCAACGGATGGTATTTTATGTGGATCGCCCTTGGGGTTGGCGCCATTTTGGGCCTGTATTTTGGACTCAGAAAGGCCTCGGTGACGACCCAGAATGTGGTGCTGTTTGGACTTCTGGCATTCGGACTGCTGCTGCATTTTTTGAAGGTGTATATCCCGCCGTACTCCGTGGACGAAGCAAGAAAGTTCCGGGATGCCTGGTTTGTAAACATTTGCGGTGCCAATATTGCGCTTTTTCCTCTGTTTTACTTTGTTAAGAACAAATATATCAAGGATTATATGTTTTACATCGGCGTTCTCAGCGGCTTGATTGCCCTGGTATATCCCCAGGAGCCTCTGGCGAAGTCGGACCAGCTGGGAGAATTTTGGGACATCGTCCGGTTCTACTACCATCACTGGATGCTGCTGGCGGTACCGCTGCTGCTGGTGCTGCTGAAGCGGCACACCCTTTCCTACAGGCGTGTTCTGGCAGCCCCGGTGGGTCTGCTGGCGCTGATGCTCTTCATCATGCTCAACCAGATTTTCCAGAGTGAGTTGGGCTTCATCCCCCTGCGCAGTGGGGATATGTTCGACATCAATTATAAAAACTCCTCCTATATCTGGGGCCCCGGCACCGATGATGCCATCGGTACGTTCCTGAGCTGGTTCTGTCCCGATTTCTTCAGGATCATCCCGGTGGGAGAATTTGCGGGGCAGGTGAAGTATTGGCCTTGGTTCTGGATGATTTTCCCCTGCTTCATTTTGGTAACGCCCCTGGCCTTTGGCCTTTCTATGATTTTCGACCGGAAATCCCTGGCTGCCGACATTCATAAGCTGAAGGCCGGCATCCATCATCGGGAAAAGACCCCCTCCACCTGATACGCAAAAGGCAGACACGCTTGGTGTCTGCCTTTTTTCTTATTTCTTTGCTTCCGGGGGGACCAAATCCAGGGTAATCTGCTCCCGGGAGGGGCACAGCCGGGTGTACTTCACCCCGGCAGCCTCCAGCATCCGCTTGGAGGCCAGGGTGGCCATGGAGTCGGCGTACTTGTCGGACAGATAAATGACCTCCTTCACGCCGCTCTGGATAATGGCCTTGGCGCACTCGTTGCAGGGGAACAGGGCCACAAACACCCGGCTGCCCCGCAAATCCCGGCCGTTGGCATTGAGAATGGCATTCAGCTCCGCGTGGACCACGAAGGGGTACTTGGTTTCCGCGCCCTCCCGGCCCCAGGGAAATTCATCGTCGGAGCAGCCCTTGGGCATCCCGTTGTAGCCGGTGGAGATGATGATATTGTCCGGGGAAACGATGCAGGCACCCACCTGCGTATTGGGATCCTTGGACCGCATGGCCGCCAGCATGGCGATGCCCATGAAATACTCGTCCCAGGAGATGTAATCGGTGCGCTTCATAAGGTGACCTCCGTTTGTGTTGTGTATGCCATAATTGTATATGATTTCCAAAGGAATTACAATAGAAAAATACAGGAATTTCTTGACAGATTTCCGGGGCGGATTTATAATGAAAGTGGCCCGTGGCCGACAACAAATTCAGGAGGGATATAAATATGAAAAAGCTGCTTGCAATCCTGATGATTTCCTGCCTGCTTCTGGGCGGTATGAGCGTCAGCGCGGAGAATTTCACCTGGAAGGACGACATCGCCCTTGGGGAAATCAAAGTCATCACCATACCTGAACCGGAGGGGGAAGTGGACGAAGGCTGGGTGTATTATGATCAGTACTTCATCTTTGCGCCGGAAACCTCCGGCACCTATCGTTTTTTGGTCAGCTATGAAGAAGATCCGGAAAAACCCTACGATATTTATATGGGTGTTGCCGCCTTCAATTATGTGGAGGATGGAATCGAATATGTGGGTGGCGAATATCTGGAACTGGAAAACGGCTGTGAGTTCGAGGCCGTTGCCGGACAGCACTATGAGCTGTGCTTCCAGTACCCCATCAACGACGGCCGCTACCCGGAGTTTACCTTCTACGTGGGCACCGCGGATGCGGAGGATATCCCCCAAACCGGCGATGAAAGTGTCATTCTGCTGTCCGGTCTGCTGATTCTGGCGGCAGCTGGCATGGTCTGCCTGGTTGCAAAGCGGAAGGAATTCCAATAATTTACCCACAGGGGACCTCTAAAAACTCCTTTTCGGCGAAGCGGCGTATCTTTTGCCGCAACTTTTCGCCCCGAAATGCCGAAATACATCCAGTATTCCTGGCATTTTCGTGACTTCAATTTGCGACAAAATATCCACCGCCCGCTCGAAAATCAGTTTTTAGAGGTCCCCCACAGACTAAAACAGCCCGGAGCAATTTGCTCCGGGCGTCTTGTTTTTGAGGCTCCCTTTAGTCGAAGAAATCCTTCACCATGTCGAAAAACTTTTTCCGCTTGGGGCTGGATTTCACATCCAGACCGTCGTCCAGCTGCCGCAGCAGCTCCTTCTGCTCCCTGGTCAGCTTGGTGGGGGTCTCCACGATGACGGTGAATTTCTCATCGCCCCGGCGGCGGGGGTTGCCCACGGCGGGGATGCCCTTCTCCCGCAGGGTGAAGGTGGTGCCGGTCTGGGTGCCCTCGGGGATGGTGTAGGACACTTTGCCATCCAGGGTGGGCACCTGAATTTCCGCGCCCAATGCCGCCTGGGTGAAGGTGATGGGAACCTCGCAGTAGACGGTCATGTTGTCCCGCTCAAAAATGGGGTGCCGCTTGATGTAGATTTCCACCATCAGGTCGCCGTTGGGGCCGCCGTTGGCACCCACGCAGCCCTCGCCCCGGACCCGGACGCTCTGGCCTGCATCCACACCGGCGGGGACCTTGACCTTCACCCGCTGGGTCCGGCGGACCTTGCCCTTACCCTTACAGGTAGCGCAGGGGGTCTTGATCATCTTACCCCGGCCACTGCAGCTGGGGCAGACGGTGGTGGACTGCATGGACATACCCATGAAGCTCTGCACCGTCCGAACCTGGCCGGAGCCCTTACACTGGGCGCAGGTTTCAATCACACCGTCGGCGGAGCCGCTGCCGGAGCAGGCGGAGCAATTTTCAATCCGCTGGGCGGCCACTTCCTTCTCGCAGCCGAAAGCGGCCTCCTCGAAGGTCAGCTCCAGCCGGGCACCCACGTTTTCGCCCCGGCGGGGGGCGTTCTGGGCGGCACCGCTGCGGCGTCCGCCGCCGAAGAAGGAGCCGAAAATATCTCCCAAATCGCCAAAATCCCCAAAACCGCCGAATCCGCCGCCGCCATAACCGGCCTGCCCGGCCCCATAGTTGGGGTCCACACCGGCGAAGCCGAACTGGTCGTAGCGGGCGCGCTTTTCGTCGTTGGACAGCACTTCGTAGGCTTCGCCGATTTCCTTGAATTTCTCCTCGGCTTCCTTGTTCCCGGGATTCCGGTCGGGGTGATATTTCATCGCGCTTTTGCGGTATGCTTTCTTGATTTCCTCAGCGCTGGCCCCCTTCTCGACGCCCAGCACCTCGTAATAGTCACGTTTATCTGCCATAGTTACACCTCACAAATACGCTTGCCCCCCTCATTTATGAGGGGGGTGCCCCGAAGGGGCGGGGGGAGGATACGACGGACTCCCCCCGGCGCTGCGCGCCACCCCCCTCGTAAACGAGGGGGGCAAGGCGTTGCGATATCATTTAGTCAACAGTCTCGTAATCAGCGTCCACCACGCCGTCGCCGGCGCAGTTGCCGCCGCAGTTGGGGTCGCAGCCCTCCTGGGGCGCAGCCTGCTGGTACAGCTTCTCGGACACGGTGTAAAAGGCCTTCTGGACTTCCTCGGTGGCGGCCTTGATGGCGGCAACGTCGGTGCCCTTGTTCACTTCCTTCAGCTTGTCAACGGCGCTCTGGATGGAGGCCTTCTCGTCGGCGCTGATCTTGTCGCCCAGCTCGCCCAGGGTCTTTTCGGTCTGGTAGATGATGTGGTCGGCGTTGTTGTGGGTGTCAACCTCTTCCTTCCGGGCCTTGTCCTCAGCGGCGAACTGCTCAGCCTCCCGGACGGCCTTCTCGATGTCGTCCTGGCTCAGGTTGGTGGAGGCGGTGATGACGATATTCTGCTCCTTGCCGGTGCCCAGGTCCTTGGCGGAGACGTTCACGATGCCGTTGGCGTCGATGTCGACGGTGACCTCAATCTGGGGCACGCCACGGGGGGCGGGAGCGATGCCGCTGAGCTGGAACTTGCCCAGGGTCTTGTTGTAGGCAGCCATCTCACGCTCGCCCTGCAGCACATGGACCTCAACGGTGGTCTGGCCGTCGGCAGCGGTGGAGAAAATCTGGCTCTTGCGGGTGGGGATGGTGGTGTTCCGGTCGATCAGACGGGTGAACACGCCGCCCATGGTCTCCAGACCCAGGGACAGGGGCGTGACATCCAGCAGCACCACGTCCTTGACGTCGCCGGTCAGCACGCCGCCCTGAATGGCAGCGCCCAGGGCCACGCACTCGTCGGGGTTGATGCCCTTGAAGCCTTCCTTACCGGTGATGGACTTGACGGCCTCCTGCACGGCAGGAATCCGGGTGGAGCCGCCAACCAGCAGCACCTTGTGCAGGTCGCTGGCCTTCAGGCCCGCATCGGACATGGCCTGACGGACAGGCTTCATGGTCCGCTCCACCAGGTCGGCGGTGAGCTGATTGAACTGGGCCCGGGTCAGGGTCACATCCAGGTGCTTGGGGCCGGTTGCGTCGGCGGTGATATAGGGCAGATTGATGGAGGTGGAGGTCATGCCGGACAGCTCGATCTTAGCCTTCTCGGCAGCCTCCTTCAGCCGCTGCATGGCGACCCGGTCATTGCTCAGGTCGATGCCCTCGGCCTTCTTGAACTCGGCAACCAGATGGTTCATAATCCGCTGGTCGAAGTCGTCGCCGCCCAGCCGGGTGTCGCCGGAGGTGGACAGCACTTCCACGATGCCGTCGCCGATTTCCAGGATGGAAACGTCGAAGGTGCCGCCGCCCAGATCGTAGACCATGATCTGCTGCTCCTGCTCCTTGTCCAGACCATAGGCCAGGGCAGCAGCGGTGGGCTCGTTGATGATGCGCTTGACCTCCAGACCGGCAATCTTACCGGCATCCTTGGTGGCCTGACGCTGGGCGTCGGAGAAGTAAGCGGGAACGGTGATGACAGCCTCGGTGACGGTCTGGCCCAGGTAGGCCTCGGCGTCAGCCTTCAGCTTCTGCAGCACCATGGCGGAAATTTCCTGGGGGGTGTAGCTCTTCTGGTCGATGGTGACCTTGTAATTTTCGCCCATGTGGCGCTTGATGGATGCGATGGTCCGGTCGGCGTTGGTCACGGCCTGACGCTTGGCCACCTGGCCAACCATCCGCTCGCCGGTCTTGGAGAAGGCCACCACAGAGGGGGTGGTCCGGGCGCCCTCGGCATTGGCGATGACGACAGCCTCGCCGCCCTCCATGACGGCAACACAGGAATTGGTAGTACCCAAATCGATACCGATAATCTTAGACATAATGTTTTCCTCCTAATTTATAGAAAAATAAATGATATACGTTTTTGTTCAGATACGAGATAGGCAGCGATACGGATATCTCATATCCTCAGTTCGCTACCTGTACCATGGCGAACCGGACGACCTTTTCACCGATTTTGAAGCCCTTCTGGAAGACGGTGGCGATGGTGTTTTCGCCCAGGTCTTCGTTTTCGATGTGCATCACGGCGTTGTGCAGGTTGGGGTCGAAGCTGTCGCCCACGTTGCCGAAGATCTCCACGCCCAGGCCGGTGAAGATTTTGACCAGCTCATTCATGGTCATTTCCACGCCCTTTTTGTAGGCTTCGTCCTGGGTTTCCTGGTTCAGGGCCCGCTCCAGATTGTCGTAGACCGGCAGCATTTTGGCCACTGCGTCGGCCTTGCCGTTGCCGTAGCTGGCTTCCTTTTCTTTCAGGGTCCGCTTGCGGTAGTTGTCGAACTCGGCGGCAATCCGCAAATGGGCATCCCGCTCGGCGTTGTATTGTTCCTCCCAGTTGATTTCGGGAGCTTCGGTGGTTTCCTCAACGGTCTCCACAATCTCCTCCTCTGCGGGAGCCTCTATCTTTTCTTTATCCTTTTTTGCCACGTTTCGTGCCTCCATTTCAGCTGTCATTGCGAGGAGCGAAGCGACGTCTTAGAAGCCGTTGCGGCGTAGCCGCTTACGGATTCTTAGTGCATAGCTGGCAATCTCCTGAAGATATCGGAAACCTGGGGGATTGCCACGCCAGTGTGCGCACTGGCTCGTAATGACATGCGGTATTTATTCTTTTTCCGCCGGTTCCGGCAGCTGGGGTTGCTCGGGTTTGGCGAAGAGCTTGCTCAGGCTTTCGGCGAAATAGCTCAGTCGCGCCGTGACCTTGGCGTAATCCATTCTGGTGGGGCCCACCACGCCGATCATACCCTGGAGGCCGTCGCCGATGTCGAATTTCGTCATGACCACGCTGGTGTCCTTTAATTCCTGGGCCACATTTTCCGGGCCAACCAGGACCTTGGTGCCGTTCTCATTCTGCATGACGGCGGGCAGGTTTGCCAGGGCGTCCTCGTCGAAGGAGGTCAGCACCTTTTGCGCCTTGTCCACATCCCGGTATTCCGGCAGACCCAGCAGCCTTGCGTGACCGGCGATGGCCATGTTGGTGCCCCCGGAGCGGCGAAGGGTCTCGGCGGTGAATTCCAGGATGACCGGAACCAATGCCCCGGCAGCCCCCGCGGCGGCCATGACTTTTTCCAGCAGCTCCGCCGTAAATTCCTCGGCGGTCAGCCCGGTCATGGCGGCGTTCAGTACCGCGCCCAGTAATTTGATGTCCGTCTCGGTGGCGTTCACCGGCAGCTTGATGAGCTTGTTGACAACCTCATCGGTGGAGAGCATCATCACCAGAATCACGCTTCCTGCTCCGGCCAGAATCAGGTCGAACCGCTTCACCGTGGTGCCGCCCTGACGGGAGGCCACGCTGATGGCGGGCAGGTCGGTGGCCTGGGAAACCAGCTTCGCCACCTTTTCCATCATCTGATCGAAGCGCTGCATCTTTTCCTCGATGGCGGAATTAATGGATTTTGTTTCATCCATGCTCAGCCGGTAGTCGGCCATCAGCTCATCCACATACAGCCGGTAGCCGGCCGGGGAGGGGATGCGCCCGGCGCTGGTGTGGGGCTGTTCCAGGTAGCCCATGTCCGTCAGCGCCGCCATTTCGTTGCGGATGGTGGCAGAGGAGAATTTCATATCCGGCAGCTCGCAGATGGCCTTGGAGCCCACAGGCTCCGCCGTGCGGATATACAAATCTACGACAGATCGCAGCACTTTCTTTTTCCGTTCTGAAAGTTCCATCAGGAATCTCCTCCTTTAGCACTCCGTTTCTTTGAGTGCTAAGCACACTATAGCAGAGAGTGCTAAAAAAGTCAAGAGGCGGTTTTTGAATTATTCATTAACAATGAAAAGGATACCCGGAAGGGACTTGTGGAATCCCGGAAAATGTTGTACAATGATTTTATCTTTTATATATGGGATAAATGATTGTTTAGATTAGGAAGCCCCCTTGCCCCCCTCATTTATGAGGGGGGTGGCCGAGCGCAGCGAAGGTCGGGGGGAGTTCGAAATGCTGTGAATTGTATACTCCCCCCGCCCCTCATAAATGAGGGGGGGGGCAAGAAGTGCTATCGTAAACAATCATTTGTCGCATACTTCCATTCTGCAAAATGAAAAGGAGCCATATCCTGATGTACGAAGATTTTGATAAAGCCCATGAGCGGCGGCAGCAGCGGCGGGAGGCGCTGAAGCGGAAGCAGATGCGTCAGCGGCTGCTGCGGCGGCGGATTTTGATGATTCTGGTGGCGGTGCTGGTGCTTGCCGGACTGGTCACGCTGGTGACGGCTCTGATTAAGCACATCTCCAGCCCGGAGCCCACCGAGGCCCCCATCCCCGAAACCAGCGAGCCCATCGAAACCCAGCCCATCGAACCGGAAACGGTTATCGACATCGCCTTCGCCGGGGATTTGAACGTGACCCAGAAAACGGTGAACGCAGGGCTCAAGGGCGATGCATACAATTATAAGAATGTATTCATGGACGTGATGCCCCTGCTGGCCGGGGCCGATACGGCGGTGCTGAATCTGGAGGGCAACCTCTGCGGCGCTCCCTACGGCACCGATGGCCGGGCACCCCAGGCGCTGGCCCAGGCCCTGTCTGCCGCCGGCGTGGATTTGGTGCAGATGGCCAATTCCCGGGCGGTTGACAATGGCATCCTGGGCCTGCAGGACACCCTCAGCGGCATCCGGGATGCCGGCATGGAGCCGGTGGGCGCCTGGGGCAGCAACGAGGAATTTGAGAAGTCCCACGGCTTCACCTTCCGCTCCATCTATGGGGTGAAGGTAGCCTTTGTGGCCTTCACCAAGGGCGTGGGTAATCTGGGCCTACCGGCGGGCAGCGAGGACTGCGTGAATCTGTTGTACAAGGACTACACCAGCACCTACCAGGAGGTGGATACCGAGGGGATTACCGAGATCCTCAAAGCGGTGGAACGGGAGAAGCCGGATGTGACCATTGCCCTGCTCCATTGGGGCAGCGAGTACAACAACCAAATCAGCGACACCCAGCGGCAAATCGTATCTCTAATGCAGAAGGAGGGGGTGGATGCTATCATCGGTACCCATTCCCACTATGTCCAGCCGGTGGAATTTAACCGGGAGAAGGGCACCGTGGTGGCCTGGTCCCTGGGCGACTTCTTTGGCGACGGGGAGAAGAGCGGCACGGATTATTCCCTGGTGCTGAATCTGCAAATTACCCGGGATAACAATACCGGCAAGGCCCGGATTACGGATCTGGACTATACCCCCATCTATACCGTCACCGCTGAGGATGGCTCCATGCGGATTCTGCGAATCCCGGAGGCTATCGCCGCCTACGAGGCCGACGGCGTGGACAAGGTTTCCGATGAGGTCTATGCCGCCATGCTTTCCGCCCAGCAAAAGGTAGTCTCCCGGGTGGACCCGGAAAACGAATAACCGAATCCCCCTCGCTTCCGCGAGGGGGATTACAGCGTGTCAAAAAAGTAGTCTGTCATTCCGAGGGAGCGAAGCGACCGAGGGAATGCGTTTTCGAAAAGTTGTATTTTATCCAATCTGCTCGTTGATTTTGGAATCTTTTTAAGAACGGATTGCCACGTCGGCCTACGGCCTCCTCGCAATGACATTGTTTTTCGACAGTACGCCTACGGTTGGGCCGATGTTGCTATCGCCCCCTGCGAAAAGGAGTTATTGCACAATTCAATTGCAAAATCTTGGATGGAACCTGAAAATGCATTGACAAACATTTGAATAAATTATAAAATTAAAATAAAAAAATGTCACCAATCAAAGGTCTGGATACATATATAGGTAAGAAGCAAATCAGGAGGTGATGAAAGAGACAGACCCACCCGGGATTCCCTTGTGGACAATGGGATCCCAATCAACAAAAGGAGGAGAACATAATGAAAATCGTAAGAACAACCCTTTCTCTGCTTCTGATCCTGTGCCTGGTTCTGCCCATGGTGCCGGTCAGTGCGGCGCAGATCAGCGACACGGCTACCGCCGCGCCGGTGGGGGCAGAGGAGACGGCACCCCAGCTCCGGCTGGATGCCGATTGCCAGCTCCTGCGGTATGTGGACGAGGCGGACTTCCTGTCCCGGGGCCACATCGCCCGGTTCGAAACGGAGGAGACCCTCAGCTCCTATGTGTTCCTGAATCCGGACGGCAGCAAAACGGTCTACTTCCTGGACGAGCCGGTGAAATTCCAAATCGGGGACGGCCGTATCTGGGAGAAGGACCTGACCCTGACTGCTGTCGCCGGGGGCTACGCCACCACCCGCAACGATGTGGGCCTGACCCTCCCCACCGACCCGGCTGATGGCATCCTGCTGACCTATGGCGGCCAGCAAATCAGTCTGGTTCCCCAGGGGGGCGTGGCTGCCGGTGAGCCGGAGGTGACGGACAATGCCGTTACTTATCCCGACTGTTTTGGCACCGGCATTTCCCTGCGCTGTACGCCCACCTATTCCGGCCTGCGGGCGGAGCCTGCCGCCGGTGCCGCCGTGGGCAGCGTCAGCTTTACGCTGAATACCGGTGGATCGGCGCTTTGCCGGTCGGATGACGGCTGGTATCTGGCGGGCCCGGACCAGTCCCGGATCGAGCTGGGCCAGGCTACGGCGGTCCAGGTTTTGGAGCCCAGCCAGAGCTACCGCCTGACCTATCCCGCCGCCACCGGGCTTGTGCTGACTGTTTCCCAGGACGGTGAGAGCCTGTCTGGGGATCAGCGGATATTCCGGCAGCTGCGGGGCAGCAATGCTTTCCGGGAGAAGGACCCGGAGGAAATCACCTCTGTTGAGCTTTTCACCCATTCCCGGTCGGACCGTGTGGACATGACCCAGACGGTGAAGGGCTGGAAGTCCGGCACCGCCGAGACCAGCGCGGCGCTGACGGCGGCCTCCCTCACGGCCGAGAGCGGCACGGAGGATGCGGCCTACGCGGTGATGACCTATTCCAATACCATCTGGTTTGCCTATGATTTCCTGGATGTGGCTTCCGGCAAAAGCGGTACGGCCTCCGTTTCCACCAATTATGCCGGGGATGTTACCTGGGCCTCCTCTGACGAGACCATCGCCACAGTTTCCAAGACCGGCACCTACACCGCCACCGTCACCGGCGTGAAGTCCGGCATCGCCACCATCACCGCCACTCTCAGCAATGGGGAGAGCGCAGCCTTCACCCTTTATGTAACGATCACCAACGGCATCTATTTCATCGGCCACAGCTCCCTGTACATCGGCGTGGACGGGGGGATGCTGGAAAATTCCGAGGTGAAGCTGTGGGGGAAGAAATCCGGCGGCCCGGCGCAGCTGCGGCAGCTTTGGAAGATCCAGCATGTGGAGCGGGATTACTACAGCATCCGCTCCGCCTACCGGCATGATCTGGCGC
>JAFTHT010000022.1 GCA_017457285.1 Oscillospiraceae bacterium
AGTTACCACCTTTTCTTTTCCTCCTACAATAGCGTTGATCCTATTGTAGGGCATAACGCAAGGTGGCTCAAATATTCGCTGTCATTTTCCGGAAAAGTGGCTCAAGTAGATATTAGCATTTACAGCCAAACAGAGACAGCGATGCGGCGGTAGTCGAATAAATCCCGAACCAGAAAAGATTCATCCCCGGCGACTCTGCACCGGCAACTTTCCTTCCCTGGGCGCACTCTACCCTTTGCCGCTTTTGCGGTGGCTGGCATACCAACTGTGCATTTTCGCACATTGCCTGTTTGCTAAGTGACGCTTCCATCCCATCTGTTTCCGCTGCGACTCTGCGCTTTGGAATCTTCCGGAACTTCCCCATCCTTCGCTACCTTAATAATTCAAGCATCCTCTTTCGTTATGAAACCATGATAACATATAAAAAATCCTGTGTCAACAAGTATCCGGCTCAATTCAGGCAAAGACAGCAAAGGGCAGTTTCCTGGGCATACGGTGTTGCGGAAAGGTACATCCGGAGCCACCGGCGCTGTTCCTCCGTCAATGCTTGGCCATCTAAGGTTGCAATAGGGCTATAGTCCGCAAGGACCAGCATATCAGCGGAAACCTGCAGTTCGATACAGTACCGAAATAGAATAGCAAAATCCGCCGTGCCACGCCGTTGCACCTTGCTCAGCTCCGCTAATTTGAGTGGAATATCCGGATCGAGCATCCAAATCATCTGGTTTTCTTATTGTAAATAAAGAAAGCAATGAAGCCAAGGCTCAGCTTCGATATTGCGGGTTGAATACAACCACAACATGACCTTGTAGCCGGCCAGACGAGTGTGCGATGATATGAGCATACCAACAGTTTCTCTGTACCCGGCGATGCCCTGGGGGGTAAGCAACGGCAACGCAGTATAACCTTAGACCGAATGTCCGGTCGAAGATTAGGGAAATGGGTCTGTTGAGGTGTCGCCAGTATTCCTTTGCGCTATTGCCATACACTCTCGAAATTGACAACGTTCCCATGTGCCGTAATCTCGACACATGGGAATGTTGTTAATGAAGACTCACCCTAATTTTAATACAAATGCACCCCCTTTTGATGTAAGGGGGTGCTAAGTTCTTTTAGCGGGTTCATTTTTAGGTCATGGGGGTGCAAATAAGTTACTGCAGATAATTTGGTGTGCGATAAAACTTCACTTTGTCATATTTGTAATCTGCTTGTAATACGTAAGCCACATCGTCAGCATTCTCAATATAGCGACCTTCCTCGAGGACTTCCCATTGTTTCGAGTTCAGATTATATTCTTTAATGGATATCCATAGTCCGCTCTGCGATTTCGACCGACAACAAGCGCGCTTGAATTCATTGTGGTCAAAAACAAGAAATTCTGTGCCAAAATCTATATCGGCAAATTTTCTGTTTGTTACATAATCCATCAAAGCGGGATATTTCAATATCATCGGAATTATTATAATCAGAGCAAAAACCAAAGTTGATAATCCGGAAACGATAATAATCGAGAGTGGTAGCATAGCTATTGACCAATCATCGTGCGTATATTCTGAAAATTCTTTATCACCCAACAAACCATCTGTAGCATAAAATACAATGAGTAAGATTGCCAAACTAATTAACATTCCTATGAAGCAAGTCCTCGATTTTTTGTTCTTGAAGTCAAACATATCCTACACTACTTCATTTTATTATATCATAAAACTCACCGTTTTTCAACGATTTCTGCCTATAATTTAACGATTATCTCTATAAATCAACGATTATTCCAATATTATAGCGATTGTGTGCCTTTTAACGATTTGCAGTGAACATAAACGGTCAAATTGGTGATTCCACTCTCCTAAAGATCTCGAAATGCTGATTTTGGGCATAAAACAACCGTCATTCTGTTGCATCAGAATGACGGTTATTCTTTGGCAGAGGATGAGGGATTCGAACCCCCGCAAACGGAGTCAGAGTCCGGTGTGCTACCGTTACACAAATCCTCTAAATCAGGAACAATATTATTATACGCATCTTTACGAAAAAGTCAAGAACTATTTTTCACTTTTTCAATATTTTTTCTGCCGGGCAAGAATAGCTTGCCCGGCAGATACGTTCTTATTCATCTGCGGAGGACTTTTCTCATCAGATGCTTTCCAATTTCAAGAATCTGCCGGACACCTTCGTTGCCCAGCAAGGCGCCGGAAAGGATGTAAACCATTCCGCCAGCGGCGATGCCCAGGCCCAGCTCCAGAATCATCGGCAGATCCAGCAGCTTCACCCCCAGTACCGCCAGGACCAGCAGCGTTGCCGAAGCGGCTGTGGTCAGCCAATAGCGAAGCTCAAATCGGAAGCGAATATACTTCCACGCAAAAATCATGGTAGCCAGCAGCACGCAAACTTCGCTGACTGCAGAAGCAAATGCCGCGCCATTGTGCTGGTAGGGACGAATCAGAATAGAATTGAGAATCAGATTCACCACCGCGCCAATGACCACAGAGGCCAGCAGCTTCTTCTCCTGCCCCACCGTCATCAGAATCTGGGTGCCGAAGAAATTGTTCAGCGCCACCGCCATAACCAGCACAGACAAAATCCGCAAGGTCACAATGGCAGGCAGGAAGGACGTGCCAAACAGCACAGGAATCATGCTGTCCGCCAGCAGAAACACACCCAGCACCGCCGGGATAGCCAGCACCGTCAGAATTTTCAGGACCCGGCTGGCAACGCTGCGAAATTCCTCCATTTTTCCATTATTATAATAATAACTCAGCCGGGGCAGCAGCACCAGCGCAATGGAGGAAATAATGGAATTGATGATACGGGCCAGCTTGGTAGCATTATTATAATAGCCCACAATTTCATCGGCGCACCACATACCCAGCATCGTGGTATCCAGCAGGGTATACAGTTCGATGGAGATGGAGCTGGCCAGCAGGATAATGACCGGCTTGAGATGACGCTTGATGTTAATGCCCTGGAAGCACAGCTTTACCCGACCACGAAGATTGAACACGTTGAACAGGTAATTGCCCGCAATGGCCAGGCTGTGAATCAGCGCATAGGTGACAAAATCTCCGGTATCCCGCACGAACAGGAACAGGGCCACCAGCGACAGCAGCTTCACCGCGAAGCTCCGGGCGGCAATGTAGCCGTACTCCTCTTTCCCCTGGTAGAACCAGTCCACATTGAACAGATTCATAACCAGCGACAGTCCCACAGCTATGAACAACAGCCGCTGCTCTGCAAAATAGTCGAAGCCCAGAATCATGCCGTAGTAAACAGCGATACAGGCCAGGGTGGAACAACCATTGATCAGAAACAGCTCTGTAAAGACCCGGTTGGTGCTGTCGGCATCGTCCTGCCGTTTGGCAATCTCCCGGATGCCATAGTTCGGGATGCCCAGCGCGGCAATGATAACGAAATACTGGACAATATTCTGGGCGAAGGACACCTTGCCCACGCCATCGGCCAGCAGCGTTCGAGCCGCATAGGTGGCGGTAATCAGCGGAAACAGCACATTCAACAGCTTGTAGAACACACTGTAGATAGAATTAACCGCCAGCGATTTTTTCGCCATATTGAATTACCTCGGTTATTTGCTTAAAATTTTCTCCACGACCTCGCGGATGACACCCTCGCCGCCCTTGGCGGTGGTGACATACTTGGCGGCGGCCTTCACCTGGGGCATGGCATCCGCCGGGGCGCAGCCGTAGCCCACCATCTGGATGACCCCCAGATCGTTGATATCGTCGCCCACATAGGCAACATTCTCCGGGCTGATGCCCCGCTCGGCGCAGATCCGGTTCAGGGCGGCCACCTTATCCTTGCAGCCGGCTTCCAGAATATCCAGCTTCAGCTTTTCGGCCCGGCGGCGGTTCAGATCCACATTCTCACTGGTGACGATACCGGTGACAATTCCGGCCTTCCGCAGCAGCGCAAAGCCCATGCCGTCCTTGGTGTTGAACTTTTTCAGCTCGTCCCCATGCTCGGAATAGTACATCCCCGCATCCGTCAGACAGCCGTCGCAATCGGTCAGGAACATTTTGATTTCAGGAATCTCAGAAGGGGCGGTGATGCCGTTTTTCTTCATCAGCGCCTCGATGATGACCCAGTCGCTGGGCTCATCAATCTCGAAGAAGGTATCCTCGTTCATTTCAACGGCCTTGATATTGCCCCAAACCCGGTTCTGATTAGCAATCAGGCCGGCCTTAGAGGAAATGTAGAACGCGCCGTTTTCCACCATGTAGCCGTCAAATTCCTGGCGGCGGGGGCGATGAAACACATCGTAGTTGGTGGGATGGGCGAAGCCGCTGGCATCGTCAGCCCAATGGAACCGCTTCTGCCGGACCACGGACAGGACGCTGTCGGTGCCCTCTTCGTTGAAGGCCTCAAAGCCCCGGTCCAAATCATCGCTGACCAGCAGCGGAGAGGTGGCTTGGATCAAAACGATATTATCAAAATCGTAATTTCCGGCAAACTCCAGCATGGCAAACTCGGTGGAAGCCGTGTCGGAAGCGGACTCGGCAGACCGGTCGATGACCACCGCCTTGGAGAACAGCGCCGCCTCACTCCCCTGTTTGAAGGATTCAACGGTTTCCCGAATCTTGACGCTGTCGGTGGCGATATAGACCCGGTCGATGTACTTACAGCCGCAGGCGGCCTTCACGGTCCAGTAGACCAGAGGCTTACCGGAAATAGGCTTGATGTTTTTCAGGGGGATGGACTTGCTGCCGCCCCGGACGGGGATGAATGCCACATTCATATTAATTACCCTCTTTCAGTCGCTCCACCAGAGCCTGATACCGGGCCAGGAAGGCCTCGTCACTGAAATGCTGGTTCTGGAGGGCCATGTTTTTCTCTTTCAGCTCCGCCATGGGAATCTTTTTCTGGGCCTCGAAGGGGCTTGTGTCAGAGAAATCATCTACAAATACGCCATTGTCCCCAAAAATGACCTCCTTGTTGCCGCCGATGGGGGTCAGCACAGGGATATTGCCATAGGCCATGGCCTCGATGGTGGAATAGTCGAAAATGGAGAAACGGTGGAACAGGATGTAGTGATCCGTCATGGAGAAGATTTTCAGGATATCGTCGTGAGGCATGGGGTCCCGGATCCAAATCACGGAATCGGCGATGCCGTATTTTGCGATATTGGCCTCCAGCTCCTCAGCCTTCACGCCGTTGCCGACAATCACCCAACGGAAGGGGTGCTTTTTGCCAACCTCAGCCAGATACTGAGGAATCCGCTCCACGCCCTTGGCTTCATTCAGGGCGGAAACGGTGGCGAATTTGTAGCCCTCGAAGGACTCCAGCTTGCTCCGCAGCTCCTGGATGAGGTCGCTATCGGCAGGCAACTCCGGCTTGGTAAAGCCATTGTACAGCACATCAATGCTGCGGCTGCCCAGAACCTTCTCAAAGTAGGGCTCGGACTGCAGCAGGCTATCCTTGGCGCCCATAGAGGGGAACGCTAACACCTTTACCTTTTGGTAAACCTTCTCGGAGTACTTGTTCAGGTACTTCCGGTAGGCAGGCAGCTCCACGAAGTTGAATGCCTGCCATTCATTGTACAGGCTGCCCTGCTGATGATAAATCAGAACCGTTTTGGTGAAGGGATACAGGTCCATAAATTCATGGGCGCTTTCCACGTCCTGGAACAGGAAAACATCCCGGCCGTTGAAATGATATTGCTCATTCAGCTGCCGGAGGTAGACCCGGATACGCTTGCGGTAATTCTGATGCTTGGCGATCCAGGCGGCACCCATTCGGGTCAGAAGGGCCATAACGCCCTTCTTCTGGCTCTTGGCGGCGGAGCCCAGCTTGGAATAGCTGACCTCGGCGGTGCCGGGGGCAATCACCTGGTCGGTGAAAATATGGTAGCAATTATCGATCATGCCATACTGTTTGTTGGCAAGGTACAGCTTAAAATTCACACCGGTGCCACCGCCCACAGGGCCCAGGCACTTTCGGTAGGAAATTACAAATACGCGGCTCATTGGCTTTTCAGCACTCCATTCTTTTCAAACAGGTCAGCCATTTCTTCGGCATCGAAATGGGTGTCCTTCAGGAAATCCGGGTTCAAATTCACCGGGTGGGCGGCGTCCACATTGTTCACCGCGCTGGTGCAGATGCCAACAGCGGCATCAAAGCGCACGCCCAGCACATCAAACAGCTCCCCGGGGAAGGTTTCCCGGAGGACATTGGCCTTGACAGCAGCATAATCAGAGGTATCCCGGGGGTGGATCTTCAGGATGGTCTGCTCGGAATTGAACCAATCGCAGATCACCGAATAAATCTCCACCTTCCGCTCCTCAGAAATATAGCCATCCTCGGACAAAGGCTGGGTGAAAATGATGGATTTTCCGTTGATATCCGACATTTTCTCCGCTTTTTCCTCGTCCATGAACAAGCCCACAACCCGGCTGCCGACCTGAGAATCCTCCATCAAAGAACGCAGATCAAAGCTGCGGAGCTTATCACCGAAGCGGTCATCATAAAGGTCGGGATTCTGAACGTAAACAGCCTGGAGCTTCTTATCTCCATGGAAGCGGACAGGAATGCCCAGCAGCTGCTTGACCAGCAGTTTCTTCTTGCTCTGAGGTACGCCAATGCAGCCCATGGCGCCCTCTTCATAGAAGGTGGCCCGGCGGCATTTCTTATAATAGTAGGCAGAGGAACGGTCAATGCTGTTGGCGCTCCAGGCGAAGTTCACCAAATCGAAATTCCGGAAACCATACTGCTCCTGCAGGGCGCTCAGAATACGACGATCTTCCAGCATCTCAAGCCCCAGATTCTCCTTCCGGGGATGGCGGAACCGGAGGAAGAAGTGAGCCTCCGGAATTGCGTTGATTCGCAGGTTCCGGAAATTCTCCATGTTCTTCGTTTCGTGGGTGGTGCAGATGATGATATTATCCTGCCCCCGCAGCAGCAGCGTTGCCAGCATGACATGGTAAACCGTTTCGCAGACATAAATGGTCATATTCTTATCCCGGTCAATTTTCTCTACCAGGAGGGAACCCACCCAGTCCTCCGTGTGGAAGGCAAACATCACCAGCACATAAAACAGCGTCAGATTAAAATACGCCTCCATTTGGAACAGAACGCCCAGATACAGAAAAAGCGTAAAGCCCATCAGCTTGGCCATGGGGTGTTTTTTCCGCTTATCGATGGAGAATCCGCAAAGGACCATGGTTGCCAAAAAGCACCCAAGCCCCAGCAGACCGGAACGGTAAAACAGGTCCATATAGAGATTGTGGCAATGGGTTGCCACATTATTGCCGCCCATTTTCTCAATCAGCAGCTTCTGGTATTCCAGCCCGTAACCAAAGACAGGGCTCTTGGCCGCCCACTCCGAGGCATATGCCCAGATTTTTGTGCGGCCGGTGAAATGGATTTCGCCAATCCCCAGCAGATTTCCCACAATGGCGCCCAAATCGCCATACACCAGCATGACAAACAGCGCCACACCAAGCAGGACATACCCCCAGAACGGAGGGGCAGGGATATTTTTCCACTCGATGATTACAACAAACAACACAAACAGTCCGCAGACCACCAGGGATGTGGACGCATGGGATTTGAACATCCCAAAAAAGCCCATAAACCACAGTAGCAGCGAGAAAAGGTCGGTTTTCTTTCCCTCGTCCCGGAGGCGCAGCCGATCCAGGAACATGGCCGGCAGTACAAAAATTACATAGTTATTGCCGGTGGAAAGGAACCAATGCCGCAGATAGGGAATCACACGGCCGTGAACCTCATAATACGAGGTGTAAATCCCCACCGGGAACAGCAGCAGCGTCACAAAATGGATGGCAATGCAGCCATACAGCAGCCAATACACATCCCGAACAAACCGGGAGGCATTGATTTTCAAATTCTTATGGGTAATCATGACCAGGGCCATGATCATCAGCATTTTTTTGACACTAAAGGTAAAGTTCCCATGATGAAGCACCGTGCTGAATATCAGGCAAAGCTGAACCAACAATACCATAGCGATGGACAGCTTGGGCTGAAAGGCCCTGCGAAGCAGAATATCCAGGCAAACCAGACCGCAAGCCAGAATGGTAACGCCGCTGAACAGCGTAACCACAAAGGATTTTTGCAGCAGCAAATCCGGCTGAATGGACGCCAGAAACACCAGCCAAATGAAATAGCGGTTGCACAGGATATTCTTTTTCGGCTCCTCACCCAGGATGTTATTCATAAACTTCATTTGAAATCCTCTTCTGTGCCACCCATACCTTGCGTTGTCCCTTGGTGATACGCAGGTAATCCTTCATCTTATTGCCATAATAACGTAACGCATCTGCGCAGTTGGACAGGCGGGAATCCGCCGGATTATAGCGGTCGAAATCTGCCGCGGTCACCGGGCCGGATTTCTCAAAGAACCCTTCCCGCCCAATGAAAAACGCACCAGGAATGGCCCCGCAGAGATTCTTGAGCTTCTTTTTCTGGAAGTGGATGTAGATAAACGGCTCCTCCTGAATGGCCCCATTTTCCATATAGGCTCTGAAAAGGTGGCCATTTTCCCAATAAAACAGTTGTTTTTCGTAGTTTTTTGCGCCGTTAATTTCCAGTCGGCGGGTGCGGACCCGAATATCCGCCCGCATATCCACAATGTTCAGATATGGAGTCTTTTGCTTTTGGGCAATGCGGCAGATGCCGGTGCGCTCATCAAAAGCATAGTTTTCAGGGGTGGTGAACACGGTTTGATAGTCAAACAGCGCCCCCTCCTGGCGGAAAAGGTCGTTGGTTGCCGGGTCATTGCGGAACAGGGTCAAATGGCCGGAGCGGCCGATTTTATCGTAATTCTCCAAATCCGCCCGGTCCATCAGGATGCCCATATCGCCAAACACCTGATCCAAATCGCAGTGCCCCCAATATTGGTAGCCAGCCAATTCCTCACTAAAAATCACACCATAGGCCGGACGAAGGTCGCAGGACTTAAAGGCTTTCTCGAAGGAAACGGACAAACCGAGCTTCTCGCTCATTTTCCGCTTCAAATCTCCCATGGTCGTTTTTTGAACATGGATGTTGGACGACGGGGAGGTATAATCCTGGTCTGTGACCAGAAGGAAATCCGCATAGGCTTCATTCATCTGGCAGGAGCGCTCCCAAAATCCAAAGTATTCCGGCAGCTTTCCAAACCAAACCACAATGATACAGGCTTTTTGGGACATTTCGATTCCCCTTTCCGTAAAATTTCGTTACCGCCGCTCTTTTTTCAGCTTCCGCTTAAAGCTCATGGGTCGCAGGTCGTTGTAAAGGAAGGACACAGACCCAATCATCAGGCCCCGGGGCATTTTGTGGCACAGCTCGGTGTAGCGCTTGCTGCCGCTCCCCCGGTCATCGGGAGCCAAAGGCATCCCGGCCCAGGGGGTCATTTCCAGATATTTCAGGAACGCATCCTTGTGAGGATGATCGCTGTTTTCCACCCAGGGACGGCGATGGACATAGAAGTTGCCGGTAAAATGGGTCAGCACCGGATGATTCCGGGCTTCATAATATTCCTCGGGGGTATAGGAAAAATTCTTGGGCTTACGCAGCTTCATCAGCTCACTGTACTCAAACAGGTACACCAGAGAATTGACATTGAATTTCTGGTGCATGATCTTGATGCGGCCGGAAAAAACAGAATTCAGGATGGACTGCTCGTTGAAAACGAAATAGCCGTTGTTGTCCTTTAGGGTCTTGATGAACACATCCAGAATGTTATCCTCCCGCCATTTTTTCAGATTCACCATCAAAACACCGGAATTGATATAGGTGCCGCCTTCCTTCAAGTCCACGATTTTACGATAGGTGGCGCTGAGGCAATCGTCCACACCGGCCAGATAATTGTCGCCGAAGTCAACATTCCAAAGCTCATCCAGAGGGCCTTCGATCACCGTATCCGAATCCAGATACAGCAGCCGGTCAACGGTTTCCGGCACGATTTCCGTCAGGAACAGCCGGTTGTAGCCAAAGCCCAGCCAGCCGGATTTGCAGGATTTCAGCTGGATATCCAGCTTTTGGGACCAATTGGGCATCGCCATAAAGGTAATACGGCGGCCATAACGCTCCGCAATGGAACGCAGACGGTCCTTATTTTCCTCGGTCATGCCCCGCTCAATGTACAGCACCTGAATATCCTCCATGTGCCGGTTGTTTTCGAACAACGACAACATGGAAACGCCGGTCACACTGGCAAAGGCATCCGAGCTATGATAAATCACAAACATTCACTAATCCTCCAAATCGGTTGCGGATTTACGGGCCAGCGGCCCCAAAAACATGGTGAATCACCCTCCGGCTCCCCGGAAGGAGATATACCATCATTTTACAAAATCACCTGCTGATACAGCCGCTCCGCCAGTTCCTTGGAATACAGGAACTTAGCATCCCCCTGAATGCCCTCCAGCACACGGCACAGGTCGCTGACCTTCATGCCGGGGTGGTTACTCAGGAAGTAGCTGGCATAGTTGGGGTTGCACTGGTTAGCCGCCACCAGAAAATACTCCAGGCTATAGCCCCAGGGGAGCCGGTCGTAAATATCTTTCAGGGTTTCATCCCAGATGTCGGTCATGGCGGCGATATCGAACCGGCCCGGCTCCTTGGCGTTGATATAGTTACCAATCAGCTCAAAATTCAGGTTGCCGGCGCCACGGCCCATGCCGTAGACACTGGCATCCAGCACGATATCATGCTCCAGGCCCAGCTCGATAAAGGTGGTAGCGTTGGAGAAGGCCTGCTGCATATTGTTATGGGCATGGTAGCCCACACGAATACCTTCCCCCACGTTCTCGTCAGCGATTCGGGCATAGCGAATCAGCTGCTCCTTGGTCAGCAGGCCAAAGGTATCTACAATATAGATGGCGAAGGGGTTCAGCTTGCTGAACCGGCGGCACATGGCCGCGAACTGCGCATCGGAATACTGCTCCACCCGGGTGGGCTGGACGCCCAGCAGGTATCCCTTGTCCACGATGCCCTGGCAATACTCATAAGCCTCGTCCAGGCACCGCATCCAGAAGGAATAGCGCATCAGGTCGGGGCCATCGGCACGGCGGGGCGCCAGCAGCTCCGGGGGGAAGAAATTCGCCATTTCAATAAGGGCAGAGTAAATCGTCCCCTCCTTCTTCTTGCCAATGATGGGCAGAAGAGGGTCAATTCCATTGTAAACCGCCCGGTTGGGATGGTAGGGCTCATCCCGCATGAATCCCAACTCAATAATATCGGCACCGGCGGTTTCCAGCTTCTGACGGACGCTGTGGATATGGGTCTCCCCAAAATCCCAGTCGTTGACGTAGCCGCCGTCCCGCAGGGTACAATCCAAAATTTTAATCTTACTCACAAAAATTCAATCCTTTATAATTGGGCTTTCGCCTTGTTCCGCAGGCCGGAAACAGCCGATTTGACCAAATCCAGCAGCAGCGGCAAGGTAACGCCCACGCAAAAATAAATCAACGTCCAAACAAATACCATCCAGGCATCCATTCTGCGGTACAGAACGAAATTGTTCAATCCCTTCAGGCTACCATGGCGAAGCAGAAACTGGGCCACCGTAACCAGAAGGAAGGCATAATAATGCCAGGCCAAAATTGTCCGGGACCGGTCGCCGCAATACTGAAAGGGCTTTCCGCCCCATTTTTCCAGCAGCCGGGAGAGATACCAGGTCAAATAGATGCCGCTGAAGCTGCCCAGCGTAAACGTGATTGGGTCTGCCAACTGCATTTTTATCACATTGACATCAAAATAACAGGCAAGCACCGACAGTACCCCAGCGGCTACCGCCGCCCCCAGAGCCCCTCCCCAGGCAGGCAGGCGGATTGGGTGGTTACGAATGGTGTATCCCATATTGAACACGAACAGCCCCACCGCCACCAGCACATAAGCCCGGAAAAGGCCGGTTCTGTTGGGCAGCAGATAGACTCCAAGGAAGAGTCCGCAAATCAGAATATGCCGCAAAACCGCCGGCAGCTTCAACCGCAGCTCCAGCCACCGCAGGACGCAGAATCCCACGCTGACTGCCATCAAAATCGGCAAAAACCACAGCGGTGCCACCACATCTTCCATTTTGACGCAGAGCATAATCTGAACAAAATACTTTGCAAAGCCACCGAAGGAGGCAAAGGCCGCCTCGGGACGATACAGCCCCATCCGGCAGAATGTCTGGTGCAACGCCAGGGCAAAGCAATTGTACAACACAAAAGGAAGATACAGCCCCTTAACCTTTTTCCAGGTATAAGCAAAAATCTGCTCCGTGGACTTATCCTTGAACAGATAGCCGGACAGGAAAAAGAACAGGGGCATATGGAACAAGTAAATCATGCGCTTGAGATAGGGCGCTGTAATACAATGGCCCAGCACCACCAAAAGAATACCAATTCCCTTGGCGATGGACACGCAGGACATTCTGTTCGGTTGCTGTAATGCCATAAAACTACTCCTGTGGTTACATTTCTTCCAGTTCCGGCTGGCCGATTTGGGCCAAAAGCCCATTCAACTCCCCGACCACCTTATCGGTCAACTCAATGCCCTCCGCCAGCAGACGGCGGCGGGTATTGGCATTGATATCCCCGGGAACCAAAACAGGGGCCTGAGATACGGACTGAGAAGTGCGAATCCGCCGCAAATAGGCATCCATATCCTCATAGAACCCAGGGCCGTAGATGGCCGCAGGGTCAATAACCATAAATACATGACCCACATTCATACAGCGGTTATCCTCGGAATAAAACCGCCCTACCCCATCCAGGCAGGCGGCATGGGCCAGCAGTCCCGCCAGGATATCGATTGCCATGGCCAAGCCATAGCCCTTGGGCCCTGCCATGGGCAAAATCAGCCCCTTGACCGCTTCCTTCGGGTCATCGGTGGGGTTGCCATCCATATCCGTGGCCCAGCCGAAGGGGATTTTGTCCACCCCATTGCGAAGGGCCTCGTTGATGCGGGACTTGGCCACGGCGCTGGTGGCCATATCCAAAATAAAGGGCTCCTCCTGGCCGGCAGGAATGGCAATGGCCAGCGGATTGGTCCCCAGCAGCTTCTCTTTGCCGCCGAGGGGAGCCATCTGAGCCGGAGAGTTGCAGGCCACGATGGCGATTTTTCCATGCTCCACCGCGTATTGGGCGTAGCAATAAGCAGCGCTGAAGGTGTTGGCATTGTTGCACAGCACCAGATGCATCCCAGACTCCTCCGCTTTGCGGACGGCCAGCTCCACGCATTTCCAGGCAGAGAGCATACCGATGGCATTATGAGCATCGCAGACCGTAAAGGCCGCCGTGCTTTTGATAATCTTCAGCTTCGCAGACAAATCGTAGCCCTGCTTACATTTTTTCAGATGCGCAGGGACCATGGCAATACCGTGGGTGGACACACCGGCCAGCTCCGCCTCCAGCAGGCAATGGCAGACAATCCGGGCATCCGCCTGGGTCATACCGGCGGCTTCAAACAAACGGCAAACTCCCTTTTCAAGGGAAGTTACTGGGATTTTCATAGTGAATGTCCCCTTTTAACCTTCTAAAAATTCCCGAATCTGGTCGTCCATACAAGTGCGGATATCGCCGCCGGACAGCCAGCATTTGCTCCACTGGGTCACCTTTTCGATGGCCTTGTCCAAATCCCACCGGGGCTTCCAGCCGAAGGTGGCCTTTAGCTTGGAGCAGTCCAGCTTCAGGAAATTGGCCTCGTGGGGACCGCCGTCATAGCGGTCGATCCAGCGCATCCCCTCGCCCCAGTGCTTGACGAACAAATCAACCAAAGCACCGGTCTGGAAGCAATCCCGGTCATCGGGGCCCACATTGTAGTATCCGGCAAAACTGCCGTCCTCATACTGCCGGGCGGCAATCATCAGATAGGCATAAAGGGGCTCCAGAACATGCTGATAGGGCCGGGTGGAGAAGGGATTGCGGACGATGATGTCCTCCTTCTTCATGGCGGCCCGGATGCAGTCGGGGATGATCCGGTCATTGGCAAAATCGCCGCCGCCGATGACGTTACCGGCCCGGGCGGTGGAAATGGCCACATGACCATCGGCGAAAAAGCTGTTCTTATAGCTGTGGGTCACCAGCTCCGAGCAGGACTTGGAGTTGGAGTAGGGGTCGAAGCCGTCCAGCTCCTCATTCTCCCGGTAGCCCCAGGCCCATTCCTTGTTCAGGTAGACCTTATCCGTGGTCACATTCAGGAAGGAACGGACGCAGGTGGTGTGACGGACACACTCCAGGATATTCACGGTACCCATCACATTGGTTTCATAGGTGTAGGCCGGGTCCTTGTAGCTGTCCCGGACGATGGGCTGGGCTGCCAGGTGCAGCACGATTTCAGGCTGGGCTTCCTCAAAAGCCGCCTTCAAAGCCCCTAAATCCCGGATATCGCCGATGACACTATGGACATCGGCGTTGATTCCGGCAATATCAAAAAGAGAGGGGCTGGTGGGGGGCTCCAGAGAGTAGCCCGTTACAACGGCACCGGCATTCGCCAGCATTTTGCACAGCCAGGCGCCCTTGAAGCCGGTGTGCCCAGTCAGGAACACCCGCTTGCCCTTGTAAAAATTCAAATCAAACATTTATCAATCTTCCCACTTTTTCCAGGGGGCGGTACCGGCTGCCAGAAGCTTTTCCAGCATATCCATCTCCCGCCGGGTATCCATACACTGCCAGAAGCCCCGGTGCAGATAGCTCATCAGCTCGCCCTTCAGGGCCAGCTCCTCCATGGGCTTCTTTTCAAAGACGGTTTCGTCACCGTCGATATAGTCGAAGATTTCGGGATTCAGCACCATGTATCCGGCGTTGATTGGTGCGCCGTCCAGGTTGCTCTTCTCCCGGAAGGACTTAACGGCATTGTTGCCGCCGATGTCCAGGATGCCCTTCTGCTGTTCCAGGCGAACCGCGGTCAGGGTAGCGATGCGGCCGTGGGACTTATGGAAGCGGACCAGTTCCCGGATGTTCACATCACAAACGCCGTCGCCATAGGTCATCAAGAAGGGCTCGTTGCCAATATAGGGCTGCACCCGTTTGATGCGGCCACCGGTCATGGTATGAAGGCCGGTATCCACCACCGTCACCTTCCAGGGTTCGCAATGCTGATCGTGGATCAGCATATCATTACGGCCCTGCGTGAAATCGAAGGTGATATCACTGTTGTGCAGGAAGTAGTCGGCAAACCACTCCTTGATGACGTGCTGTTTATAACCGGCGCAAATGATAAATTCATTAAAGCCGTAGTAGGAATATTCCTTCATAATGTGCCAGAGGATGGGCTTGCCACCGATTTCCACCATGGGCTTGGGCTTGAACTGGGATTCCTCAGATATCCGGGTGCCGAAGCCACCGGCTAACAGAACTACCTTCATATATTCCTCCTGCGAGCCTTACTCGCCCTCTTTGTGGATCACGGCGCCGATGGTCTTGAAAATGATCTTCCAGTCCACCCAGAAGCTGCGCTCCTGGATATATTTCAGATCCAGAGCCATCCACTCATCGAAGCTGATTTCATTGCGCTTGGGCTGGATCTGCCAGTAGCAGGTCAGGCCGGGGGTGACGTACATCCGCTGCTTCTGCAGCTCGTCGTACTGCTCCACCTCCCGGGGCAGTGCCGGCCGGGGGCCGACGATGCTCATATCGCCCTTGAGGATATTCCACAGCTGAGGCAGCTCATCCAGGCTGGTCTTGCGGATAAAGCCGCCCACCCGGGTGATCCTGGGATCATCCTTCATTTTGAAGGCGGGGCCATCCATCTCATTGTCCTTCAGCAGGTCCTTCAGCCGCTCTTCGGCATCCATATACATACTGCGGAACTTATACATTTTGAACAGCTTCCCATCCCGGCCGCAGCGCTGCTGGGCGAAGAAGGGGCTGCCGTGAGGATCGTCGATAAAGACCACCAGGGCCACAATCAGCATGATGGGCCACAGAATCAGCAGCGCAACCAAGGAAAACAGGATATCCTGCCCCCGGCGCAGGACCCAGTAGCCCCGCTTGGTATGCAGCTGCTCCTTCCGATCCAAAACGACCAGCTGCTCTTTTTCTTGAGTAATCGTTTCCATAAACACACGACCTCTCTATGCTTTCTTGGGCGGCGATGCCGCTAGGGGGGGTGAGTATGCCATGAAGGTTCAGGCTCTTCCGTAGGTATCCTCATACCGGATGATGTCATCCTCGCCGAAGTAGTCACCAATCTGCACCTCAACAACAATCAGAGATTCCTGATCGTCGGTATTGGTCAGCCGGTGCTTGGCGCCCTTGGGGATGTACACCGAGGTGCCGCTGCAAACCGGGGTGATAATTTCATCCACCTGGACGGTGCCCACGCCGTGGGCCACAATCCAATGCTCCTCCCGCCGATTGTGGGACTGGAGGCTCAGCTTCTCCTTGGGTCGGACAGAAATGACCTTGGATTGGAAATAATCATTCAGAACCATGGTCTTGTAGAAGCCCCAAGGACGCTGGAACGCGTCCTCGTTGACGGCCTGATTGTCCAGCTCCCGGAAATCGTAGCTCAAATCCGCATGAATATCCATCAGCAGCAGGGTGTGCATCTGGTTTTTGGTGATGATGTTGACCAGCTCCCCGGAGCTGTTGACGATAGGCAGAAATTTGATGGATGCCTTTTTCAGCAGGGCCGCGGCAGTCATGATATCATCGCTGTCCTTGATGCAGGTAAAATCCCGGTTGTAAACATCGTCGATGCAGCTCCCCACGGATTTACCCCGGATGAAGGCCCGGCGAATATCACCGTCGGTAATGGTGCCAATGGCCCGGTCCCGGGCATCCACCACCACCAGGAAACCCTTCTGGTTGCTGTCAATCTTCTTCAACGCCTCTAAAATTGAGACGGTGGGCTCCACAGAATAATAACGCAAAGAATCTTTCATTTTCGCTCTTCCTCTCAGCCGCAAAGGCGGCGGATAGTGTAACGATCAATGCTTGCGGTACTTCAGCTTATCCCGCTGAACCTGCTCGATGGGCAGAATCTCGGCAGACTTGTAGGTCAGGGCCTGATGGGCAGCGGACAGGTCATCCACCAGCTGACGGATGCCCTGGGGCTCCAGAGAGGCAGCGTGGTCGGTGCCCTTCCAGGTGCGGTCGATGGTGTAGTGGCGCTCCACAATGTGGGCTCCCAAAGTATATGCGGCAACATCCACGGCGGTGCCAAGATGGTGGCCGGAGAAGCCAATGGCCTTCACCCGATGCTCATAAGCCTGACGCATCCGGCTGATCTCCAGCAGGCACACATCGGCGTAGGGCACAGGATAGCCAGAGGTGCAGTTGAACAGCACCAGGTCCTTGGCCCGGCCGTTCTTCTCGAAGAGCTGAACAATCTGCTCCTCTTCCTCATGGCTGGTCATGCCGAAGGACAGCTGGATTTCGCCCTGATAATTGTCGCACAGCCACTGCAGCATCTCGAAATGGGTGTTGCAGGCGGAGGGAATCTTGATAAATTCGGGGTTCAGGGAAGCGATTTCCTTGGCGCTGGTCATATCCCAAACGGAAGTGGAATAGACGATGCCGCACTCCTCGCACCAAGCCTTCAGCTGAGCATGCTGTTCAACAGTCAACTCCAGGAATTCCCGGTGGGCGCCATAGGTGTCGCCGTAGGAATTGACGGGGTTGGGGTGAGGGGCATTGTACTGCTCCTCGGTGAGCAGCTCCTTGGGGCAGCGCTTCTGGAATTTGATGGCGTCAGCCTTGCAATAGTAGGCGGCGGTCTTGATCAGGTCATGGGCGATCTCCATGGAGCCCATATGGTTGCAACCGGCCTCGGCGATGACATAGGGTTTCTGGTACATACTTTTGTCCTCCATTCATGATAAGGCATACGAAAGCCACTATAAGTTATATTTTAATGATTTTACCATAAAAAACATCATTCGTCAATCCAGCAAAAAGAGATTCATCGGGGCAAGTGTGAATGATTCGTAAAAATATCGCCCCGGAAGTATCTTCGGAGGGGATTATATCATATTTTTCGCCATATGGCTATTGGTATTTTCCGATAGTACCGGGATTATTTGAATCAAATCAAAAAAGCACCGCGCAGAGCGGTGCTTTGTCGTTATTCCTTCTCCCAGGGGAAGGGGGTTCCCTTCAGGACCTCCTGGCGGATATAGCGCAGGGTCTTGGCCTCCCCTTCCTCCTGCAGCATCGTCAGCAGAAATTCCAGCTCCTTGCGGGTTTGGGGGTGCATCAGATCCTTTTCCCGGCTTTTCATCAGATAGCGCAGCGGGGAACCGGGGTCGAATTTATCCTTTTCGTATATTTTGCAGGCCGCCAGCCGGTCCGCCACCATTTCCGCCAGATATTTGCGGGGCATGGGGACGGCCTCATAGGTGCGGGTGGTTTTGTTCATGTCGGTCCAGTATTCGTAGTGATGGCGGTTGCGGCCCTTGTGGTGCATCCAGGCCTCGCTGTAGCCCTTCTCCTCCCGCTCGGCGGCGTTGGGGCTGCGGACCCCCTGATAATAACGGGCACCGTTCCAAAATTCCACTGGAGAATATTTGGAAAGGTCGTGGGTCAATCCCTGCTTATACAGGCCCATTTTGAAGCACCCTTTCATCACAAGGATACGATGGGCGGTGATGGTTTTGAAATGCTGCCAAGGTTTCATACTGCGCCTCTTCTCATCATGATTTCGGGTATATTATAAATAGCGATCCCCTAAATTGCAAGGGTTTGAAAAGGATTGTTTATACTGATATTCAATTAAAAACTTTAATTCGTGAGAATTGAAGTTTTTAATATGAAGATCATTATGAGACGGGATTTTGTTATTTTCCATTTCGAAAATAACAAAATCGGCAACGCCTACAGGCGGTGCCTTTTTAATAAAAACGAAAGGTTTTATTAAAAATTAGTATTAGATTAGAAAATCCCCTTGTCCCCCCTCATTTATGAGTGGGGCAAGAGGCGTTATTGTAAACAACCATTTCCCGCAAAAATCTACATCACAAAAAACGCATGGGGTCAGAGCCCCATGCGTTTTTAATCTGTTTCTCAGCCAAACAGCGGCACGGAATACACGCCGTCGGCGATGAGCTTCTGAAAGCTGGCCACCACGGCGGGCTTATCCTCCCGGTAGGTGACGCCGAACCACTTATCTCTGGTTTCCAGGACCTGAACGGTGATTTTTCCGTCGCGCAGGAGCTGGCCGATGTAGATGGGCAGCAGATACTCCGCCTTCTGGGGATTATTGGGCACCATGGTTTGGAAAAACGCCTCAAAACCGGTCTCCAGAATCTCCATAAACCCGGGCCGCAGGCCCCACATATTCATGGAGACATAGGACTCCGCATCGATGGGCTCGCCGCCGACCGCAGCGCCATCGGCAGTCTTTACGATATCGGAGGTCTCCACCACATCAGTCAGATAGCCCTTGTCGTCCACCTGGCACACGCCACGGGTGACACCGCCGTTTTCGGACAAGGTATTCTTCAGGATAAAGCCAGCCATGCAGTAAGCATTATCCGGCCCATCCACACACAAATAGTCATGGAGCTTGACGAAGGCCTCTTTACCGTAGTAATCGTCGGCATTGATGACGGCGAAGGGGCAATCCACGATGCCCTTGGCAGTAAGCACCGCCTGACCGGTGCCCCAGGGCTTGGTACGGCCCTCGGGAACGGCATTTCCGGTGGGAATGGCATCCAGGCTCTGGAACGCATAGTCCACCTCCACGCCCCGCTGGGCGCAAACGGCCTCGATACGGTTGCCAATCACTGCCCGGAAGTCCGCCTCAATATCTTTGCGGATAATGAAAACGATTTTATTGAACCCGGCTTCGATAGCATCATGGATGGAATAATCCATAATGATCTCGCCATTGGGTCCCACCGGCTCCAGCTGCTTGATACCGCCGCCGAACCGGGAGCCGATGCCTGCTGCCATGATAACCAGTGCTGTTTTCATGATATTTCCTCTCCTTGCAGATTATAGTTCCTTCTCGCACATATCCAGTGCGGAGGCGATGACTGCGTCCATATCGTAGTACTTGTACTCGCCCAGGCGGCCGCCGAAGATAATCTTCTCTTCCATGTCGGCCAGGGCCTTGTACTGCTGATACAGGGCGCCGTTTTTCTCGTCGTTGACGGGATAGTAGGGCTCGTCACCGGGCTTCCATTCGGAGGAATACTCCCGGCTGATGACGGTCTTGGGCTGGGTGCCGAACTCAAACCACTTATGCTCGATAATCCGGGTCCAGGGTGTCTCCCGGTCGGTGTAGTTGACGGCGGCATTGCCCTGGAAATTGGGCTTATCCAGCACCTCGGTTTCAAACCGGACGGAGCGATACTCCAGAGTGCCCAGCTTGTAGTCAAAATAAGCATCGATGGGGCCGGTGTAAACCACCTTATCGGCAATCGCATCCAGCTCTGCCTTATTCTGCAGATAATCCACATTCAGCCGGACCTCGATGCCATCCAGCAGGTTTGCCACCATCTTGGTATAGCCACCCATGGGGATGCCCTGATAGAGGGCGTTGAAATAGTTATTGTCGAAAGTCAGCCGCACCGGCAGACGCTTGATGATGAAAGCAGGAAGATCCTTGCAATCCCGGCCCCACTGCTTTTCGGTGTAGCCCTTGACCAGCTTCTCGTAGATATCGGTGCCCACCAGAGAAATGGCCTGCTCCTCCAGATTCCGGGGCTCGGTGATACCGGCGGCCTTCTTCTGCTCCTCGATCTTGGCCTCGGCCTCTTCGGGGGTCACAACACCCCACATCTTATTGAAGGTGTACATATTGAAGGGCAGGCTGTACAGCTCCCCCTTGTAGTTGGCCACCGGAGAATTGGTGAAGCGGTTGAACTCAGCATACTGGGTGATGTAGTCCCAGACCTTCTTATTATTGGTATGGAAAATGTGGGCGCCATAGACATGGACATTGATGCCCTCCACTTCCTCGGTATAGACATTACCGGCAATATTGGGCCGCTTGTCGATGACCAGCACGGACTTGCCGGCTTTCGTGGCCTCCCGGGCGAACACCGCACCATAAAGGCCGGCACCAACCACCAGATAATCGTATTTCATTTCCAATCTCCTTTAGATTTGGTATCATTTTCTATTATCATACCATAGATTGCGATGCTTGTCAAATATCCTGCCAGGGACCACCGGCACCGGCAATCACCTTGTGTTGGTCGCCTGCCCCTTCCCTGCAGAAAACGCTCTTTCATCGCCTTCTCAAAATCTTTCCCAGCATCTGGCCCAGGACCTCAACCGTGAGGCGTTCCTTCAGCACCAGCAGAACCATGCCATAGGCCCCAAAGAACAGCGCCGCCGACAGCAGCAACGACAGGAAGCTGCCAAAGCCAAGCCCCGCCACCCAGAAGGATGCACCGGCACCGGCCAGCAGCGCAAGAAGAAGCTTCCAATACTGAATCTTCTTCATGGAGGGCATGACCTCTTTACGCAAAATCACGAACTGCACCACCATCACGGTTCCCTCGGCAATCATATTGGCCGCCGCGGCACCAGCCGCGCCAAAGGTGGGAATCAGCGCAAAATTCAGCACCACATCCACCGCCGCGCCAACAATGATGGACAGCAGCACATCCGATTCCTTCCCCATGGGAACAAGAATTTGAATGCCCAGAATATTGGAAAGGCCGATGAACAACAGCGTGGGCATGGCCAGCTGCATGGGCAGGATGGAGCCTGCGTAGGCGGAACCGGACAGCAGGAAAATGCCATCCCGGGCGAAGAGAATGAAATAGAGCATCATAGGCGTGGCCGCCACCAGGACGAAATTCAGGGCCTTGCGGCTGATGGTTCGAAACTCATCCATCAGCTTATGCTCCACATAGTAAGCCGCCCGGGGCAGCAGCACGGTGCCCAGGCTGGTGACAATGCTGACCAGGATATTCTTGATCCGCACCGCCGCATTGTAGTAACCCACGGTCACATCGGAATCCATGAAGCCCAGCATCACCGTATCCAGATTGGTATAAATGGTGGAGGCGCAGGACATGGCGAAAAAGACCATCACTGCTTTCAGGTGGGGCCGGAACTCGTAGCCCCCCACCGGCCGCAGGCTGATGTACTTTCTGGCATGGAAGAAATTCATCACAAAGGACGCGGAGGAAGCCAAAATCGAGATACCGCCGTAGATTACATAGTCCGCCTTAGAGCGAACCAACAAAAACATGGCCACCAGCGCCACAAATTTGAAGATAATCGACCGAACGGCGATGTAAGTATACTGCTCCAGAGCCTTATACAGCCACTCCATACCGATGGTGGTAAAGAAGATGGTCAAACTCACCACCAGGTACAGCGTCCGCTCCCCCCGGAGCCGGGGCACGAAAACCAGCGCCAGGAACAGCACCACATAGGAAAGGGCCGTCATGATTAAGTTGATAATCAGAAGCTCCTGAGCAGTCTTGGTCAGCTTCTGTTTATCGTCCCGAACCTTGGCGCAGGCCCGGACACCATAGGTAGGGATGCCCAGCTGGGCAAACATAACAAAATAGGCAATCAGCGACGTGGCGAAGGAAACCTTGCCGGTGCCCTCGGGCAGCAAAATCCGGGACACATAAGGAAAGCTAATCAGCGGAAACAGGAACGACGACATGGTAAGAATCGCGTTCATAATGAAATTCAGCTTTAGGGACTTTTTTTCAGCCATATCTTCCGTCACTCCCCCGCCAGCACCACCCGGGCATTTTCCCGGAACAGAGCAGCGGCATATTCTTCACCGTATTTTTTCGTTACATATTCACAGCATTCCCGCAGCTTTGGGGGCCGGTACTTCAAATCATGGCTGTCCGACGCCACGAAATGGGCCCGGCGGCTTTTCAGCAGCCAATGGCAGAACCGCTTGGCAGCGAAGCCCTGCTGACCCAGAACGCTGTCCGCGTTAATTTGAATCAGGGCGCCCATATCCAGCACCCGGTCAATCAGCCCCCGGTTGCGAAGGAACACATCATACCGCTCCACATGGGCCAGAATCGGGATAAACGCCTGATCTGCCACCTCCCGCACGGCGCTGAGGGTCTGGGCGGGGTCAATGTCCATGGGCAGCTCCAGCAGCACATACCGACTGCCGTTGATGGTCAGCACCCGGCCCTCCGCCAGCTTATCCGTCAACTCCCGCTCGTAGCCGGCCTCGTTGGCAAGGTACAGCTCCATCCGGGGCGTTTTTTTTTGGAGAGCCGTCAGGACCTCCCGGAGCATCCCGGGGGTATTCTCCCGATACCGCCCCCGGTAGTGGGGGGTCAGCACCAGAGCAGCGGTACCATCAGCCCGGGCCATATCAATCAAAGCCAGCGCATCGACCATATCCTTCGCCCCATCGTCCACCCCGGGCAGAATATGGCAATGCAGATCCACAAATCCGTCCATCATTTTTCCTCGGTATCCATAATATAGCGCAGCTCCTTGACGGTATGCTCCCGGCGGCGGAAGGCCCCCCGGAACAGCCGCCCGATCCAGGCGAAGGGAATCATCCAAGGGTGCTGGCGGAGCTTTTTATTCTTCTGCATCATCCACTCAGGGCTGGGGAACAGCCGCCGAAACAGGAAGCGGATTTTGGTCCAGAAGGAAATCTTGCCGCCCTTTTGCATCCGCTTCAGCTCGTGATCGATGAAGCCCGCCTCGCTGCCATGGGTGCCGGCATCGAAGCTGTAAATCAGCAAATCCAAATCTCCCTCGTCCAGTTCCTGAATTTGCTCCGAACCAAAGAGCTTGCGGGACAATATCCGGCTGCGTTTCTCGTAGCCGTCAATCCGCAGCTTGGCGCATTCTTTTTCGATGTAAGACCAATCCAGATTGGGCTTTTTGTTTTCGTAGACATGAATATCCACCAGCGCCCGAATGCCGATGCCCCGCTCCACATAATGGCGGTAGGCGTGGGCGGTCATATAGACATAAAAATCCTCATCGGTGAAATGGTGGCCGAAGCCGCCGGGCTTATCAGGAATCAGCCGGTCCTTGACATTGCGGTAGTATTTCGCCATATGGATGTCATCCCCCTCTTCAATGAGGGCGTGGTGCATCTCAATGTTGTAGACCGGCTCCTTGTGGTAGGTGTCGTGGTGGCTGTCCTCTCTGCCCTCCTGGGTATAGCCCCGGGCCAGGAACATCCGGCAAATCTCCTCCCGGTAGCTGGCGTCGTAGAGGATATCCTGATCGGACATCTGGCGCATATCCATCGTCGGATAGAGATCCTTCAGGATACTGCCCTTCAGGGGCATATACCAAATCCCCCGGACCTCCATCTCAGCGCAGAGGATTCGCCGCTCGGTATCCAGCAGGATATTCTTCCGCATGGCCTTTTCCATGGCCTTCTTCCACTGGAGCATGGTTTCAGGATCCAGCACCTTCCGCAGAGGCCGGGCCGCCATGGCATTCATGGAATGCTTCTTCGCCAGGGACAGCAGCCGCTGCAAATCCAGCCCCGCCAGCTTCTCCGGCTCCGCATCCTCCCCCCGCAGCGCACAGCGGGTCAGATAAATCAGCCCCCACTGTTCCCGGGATACGCCTTTCAACTCCACAAAAATCTCCTCCAAGCTCCCGATACCCATAGTATCGCATTCTACTTTTATTATTAAAGGGTATTATATCACATATCAGCAGATAAATCTATTGACAATTTGAAAAATCAATCAGCAAATTCCACACCGGACTCTATTCGTTTCAGACAGATGCGGAAAATAATCGTTGAGCGGGAACCTCTAAAAATTCTTTTACCTATAAAAAAAGCACGCCATGGCGGCGTGCTTTTTGGGGGTTATTCAGGAATGACCGGGGTATTGGCCAGGCTCTTGGCGATTTCCTCGTCGGAGGGAACATAGTCGCCCATCTGGCCGTCGTTGAAGCGCTGGTAGGCATACATATCAAAATAACCGGTGCCGGTGAGGCCGAAGACGATGGTTTTCTCCTCCCCTGTTTCCTTGCACTTCAGAGCCTCGTCCATAGCCACACGGATGGCATGGCTGCTCTCGGGAGCGGGCAGAATGCCCTCCACCTTGGCAAATTCCGTAGCAGCGGCAAAGACGCTGGTCTGCTCCACAGAGGTGGCTTCAATGATCCCATCGTGGTACAGCTGGGAAACGATGCTGCTCATGCCGTGATACCGCAGGCCACCGGCGTGGGTGGAGGCGGGCATGAAGCCGCTGCCCAGGGTGTACATCTTCTGCAGGGGGCAGACCTTGCCGGTGTCGCAGTAGTCATAGACATAGCTGCCCCGGGTCAGGCTGGGACAGGAGACAGGCTCCACGGCGATGATCCGCATATCCGCCTCGCCCCGGAGCTTCTCCCCCACGAAGGGGGCAATCAGACCACCCAGATTGGAGCCGCCGCCGGCGCAGCCGATGATGACATCGGGCTTGATATCATACTTATCCAGGGCCGCCTTGGTCTCCAGACCGATGATGGTCTGGTGCAGCAGCACCTGATTCAGCACGCTGCCCAGCACATAGCGATAGCCGGGGTCCTTGGATGCAGCCTCCACCGCCTCGGAGATGGCGCAGCCCAGGCTGCCGTTGGTGCCGGGGAACTCGGCATTGATTTTCCGGCCCACCTCCGTTTCCATAGAGGGAGAAGGGGTGACGGAGGCGCCGTAGGTCCGCATGACCTCCCGGCGGAAGGGCTTCTGCTCATAGGAGCATTTGACCATGAACACCTTGCACTCCAGGTCCAAATAGGCGCAGGCCATGCTCAGAGCGGTGCCCCACTGACCGGCGCCGGTCTCGGTGGTGACGCCCTTCAGGCCCTGCTTCTTGGCATAATAGGCCTGAGCGATGGCGGAGTTCAGCTTATGGCTGCCGGAGGTGTTGTTGCCCTCGAATTTATAGTAGATTTTGGCAGGGGTGCCCAGCTTCTTTTCCAGGCAGTAGGCCCGAACCAGGGGCGCGGGACGGTACATTTTGTAGAAATCCAGAATTTCCTGGGGAATGGGGATGTAGGGGGTGGTGTCGTCCAGCTCCTGCTTCGCCAGTTCACGGCAGAAAACCTCCGCCAGCTCATCCTCGGTGGCGGGCTGCTTGGTAATGGGGTTCAGCAGCGGAGCGGGCTTGTTGACCATATCGGCCCGGACGTTGTACCATGCCTTGGGCATCTCGTCCTCTTCCAGATAGATTTTGTAGGGAATGTTTTTGGTTGACATAAAATCAGGCTCCTTTCGAATCATGGGACAAAAAGAACGCTCCTGTCCCACACAGCATGCTGGGACAGGAGCGAATAATCTCCTGCGGTGCCACCCGGCTTGGCGCAGTGCGCCCACTTAACGCGTACCATCATACGCTGGCCTTGATGACGGAGTGCCGACTCCGGCTCACCTACTTGCTTCGGCTCGCCCTCGGATGCCCATTCAGCGTGCCCCTCCATGCCGCCTTCCCACCCCCGGCAGCTCTCTGAGATTTCAGCAACGCGCTTACTTACACATCTTCAACGGTTTCCACCATTAAAGCACATTTGTCCACGAAAGTCAAGCATTTTTTGCCGGAATAGAGGACAACTGTGTATGCTAAATGATTGTTTAGCGGTTTAGGAGAAATGCGGCGGCCTTCGGCCGCCGCGCGCCCCGGAGGGGCGCCATGGCTTCCCCCGGGGGGAAGCTGTCGCCGCCGCAAGGCGGTGACTGATGAGGAATGCGGGCGGAAATGTTCGATTTCGTAAAGATTTCAGGCCTAATAATGGGTAAGATTTCAGCAAGTCTTTACGGAATCGTCATCTTAGGTTATCGCCCGCATTCCTCATCCGACCCGGCTTCGCCGGGCCACCTATTCGTAGCGGTATGATTGCCCCCGGCAATCATACTAATTTTGATTCGCTGCGCGACGCACCGCCCCCGGGGGAAGGCATGGGCGCTCCCGCGCCAGTACGCTAAACAATCATTTACCGCTCCAGGGCTTCCTTCAATTTTTCCAGGGCCCGTTTTTCAATGCGGGAAACATAGCTGCGGCTGATGCCTGTCACGGCGGCCACCTCTCTCTGGCGCTGAGGCACGCCCCCGCCCAGGCCATAGCGAAGGCGGATGACTTGCTTTTCCTGGTCCGTCAGCGCCGATTCCACCGCCCGGGCCACCTTCGCCACCGCCTCCCGACGGCTGATGGTCTCCAGCAAATCCTCCTCATCCCCTACCACCTCCATCAGCGACAGTGCTGCCCCATCGGTGCCGGTTTCGATATAATCGGACAGAGAAACATCCTGACTGGACTTACGCTGGGAACGAAAATGCATTAAAATCTCATTTGCTATCCTCGCCCCAATGGGTTTTAGTCTCAGGGCCAAAATCCGACAAGGAATTTTCGTCCATATCCTCCCCGATAAAGGGTACGAGATCCTCATCGTCCTCGGTTTCGGCGATGGAATCCTTTATCAGATGGGAAATGTCGGGGTATTCAATATCTTCACCCTCTGCACCGAAGAGAACAATGTGGGCGTTCTCACCGTCCCAGATGATACGGCGCACCACGGTGCGAATGGCCACCCGCTTTTGCTCATAGCTCATTTCGTCAATGCCGTTTTTGAACATGGTCAGCATTTCGCGCATCACATCAAACTCAACATCGCTGAATGCGTGTTCGGATGCGATGCTGACCAGCTCTTCAATGCCCATCGAGAGCTTATCGATCTCCAGATTCATTTCGCCCATGCGGTTAATGATATACCGCTTGGCAGCACCCTCCTCGGTCTCGGCAAGGGTGTCCACAAGGGAGTTGACCTTCTTTTCAAGGTCGGCTTTTTCTTTTCGCATAGTGGCAAGACGGCGTTCATATTCCTCCCGATTGCCGGAGTAGAACATCTTGCCCTTTTCTATCTGTCGGACGAAATCGCTCTTTTCGTCCCCAAGACGTTTCAGCTGCTCGATGATCGCTGTGTCCAGAGTGTTGCCGTTGGCGTTGCGTCGCTTGCAAAGCTCCTTCTTGCTCCGCTCCTTCATCTTGCACACGTAGGTGTAGATAGGTTCGCCGTCGGCGGTAGTGCGCTTGGACAGACGGGGGTACATCCGATTGCCGCAGGCGCAGAACACAAGGCCGGTAAGTAACGCCTCGTTCTTGCGGGGACGGCGGTAGGACTTGCTCTTGTTTCGCTCCAAATTGTCCTGCACTGCCACCCAAACCTTGCCGGGAATGATGCCGGGGTGTTTGCCCACCGACACGATCCATTCATTTACAGGATTGAACGCAGTCGCCTTGCCCTTCTCCTGATCGGTGCGGTTGTAGGCGAGAATGCCACGCACACCGTCAAACTCTTCCCGGGACGAAAACACCTCGGATTCCTTCAGACGAAAATACTCAAATGCGTCCTGGTCAGCAATCATATAGACAGGATTCTGCAGGATTGCCTTGATGGCAAATCGGGTGAACTGGTTTTCGTTTTTGGTCAGCAATCTGCGCTTTAACAGCTCCGCTTCGGTCATAGTCAGCGATCCGGTTTGGGTAAACAAGTCGAAAATCGTCTTGACGATCTCCGCCTCTTCGGGAATCAGCTTCAGCTTGCAGGCCTTCTTGGTCTTGCCGTCCATCGTGATGCTCTTGACACTTTCACTCTTGTAGCCCGTGGGAGTGTTTCCACCCAGCCAGCGGCCCGTCTTGGCAAGCTCGTGCATATTGTCCCGAATACGTTCGGCGATAGTTTCACGCTCCAGCTGGGAGAATACCGATGCGATCATCATCATGGCGCGTCCCATAGATGTACCAGTATCGAACTGCTCGCGAATGGAGACAAAAACAACGCCTTTTCGCTCCAGTTTCTTCATCATTATCGAAAAGTCGCCTACGTTACGACTTGCACGGTCCAGGCGGTACACAACCATCATTTTGATCTCGTTTTTTTCGATCCGATCCATCATCCGCTGAAACGCCGGTCGATTTATGTTTCCGCCGGAAAAGCCTTCGTCCTCAAACACAATGGCTTTCTCTGCCTCTGCGTCACCGTAATGCAGACGAATATACTCCCGGCACAGATCCACCTGATTGCCGATACTCTCGCCCTTCCCCGTAAACTTCGATTTTCGTGAATAGATCGCAATCACTCTGTTTTCATTTTTCATGACGAAAATTCCTCCTTCATTTGTGTTATGTATATGTAGGTAGTATACCATAAAGTAACACCCTGTTCAATGGATCAATTTTCGTCCGCAAGATTTTCTGTGAACTTTTTGTAAACAATTTCAAAAAAGCACCTGTTGCTCCTTAAATGAGCAACAGGTGCCAAGTCATTGTTGTATAAGTTTTAGTAAATCTCGTTCGCATTCCTCAATCAGATTATCAATATCCGGAGTTTTAAGCATTCTCGCCTTATGCTTTTCAAAGGTACAATGTTCCTTTAACACATCCAAAAGACCATCATTCAGAACATAGATGGGAATAACAGAATGGTTTTTGGGATTAATTGCCAGCGCCTGCAAACTGTAACACTCTCTGACATCTTGCAAACGTCTGTCATATGTAAAGAAGTACGGGATTAACGCATCGCCTTTTTTGGAATTAAACATCGTACTGGAATAATCCATAAAACGCAGATGCATCAGATCCCATGTCATATTCTTTAGTTGCTCTAAAACCATCTTGTTGCCAGGATGGACTTTCCCAAAGAATCCGCACGCACTTCCTTTTGAGAAATAAACTTTCGCTAAGTTCATCTCAGGCTGCATCATCCTACAGAGTTTTGCTGTCATAAACTCTACAAACATACTAAGTTTTTTGTCTGTTGGCAGTTTGCTATATTCCAATTGTATTTGACTCATTTTGAGCAATGCAAGATAGATCATCTTATATAATTCTTTTGTGTGGAAAGGAAATTCAAACCCATCTTTTTCGTACATCGAAACGATTGCCTTTGCACGCTTTCGGCACACTTTCTCATTGCTGGCATTTTCGCCGCACATCATCTCATAAGCAAAAATCGTTTGTTCTACACTGTCCTTTCGACTTATGTCAAACATAAGATTTTCAATAGTATACGGGATATGATCAACGCCCAGGCCTCCGCCTTTCAACAGATGAACAACCGCCTCAAAACCTTCATATGGAACGGTACCGTTCCTATAGTATCTCTCTATATAACTAACTGTTTGTGTATCAAACGAAACGCACCGATACGTTCTGGCCCTGGAGTCGTTCTTCAACAGGCTTCTCTTTACGATCTTGTCATTGATGACACTTACCCTACCATTTGCAAATGGAGTGAATAATCGCTCTCTTATGCCTGCTATCTCTTCCATATCTGTATAGAGATCCATATTATCTGGCTCTGTGGTCGCAACAATGAATGTCCAGTCTTTCAGTATCTCTTGATGGAGCAGAAACAACTCAAACATATCTGCAAATGACGTTTGCTGACTCATTTGGTTTGTTAAAAACGTAATAATATCTTGGTAATCGGTTTTTACAATCATTCGCTCTCTCTTTACTAATTACATTTAGATGTGGATTATTCCTTCTCTATTTGCTTTGATGATGTAACCAAAACCTCCGTCTGTTTTTGCTGGGCTAATCTTATTTCTGTAATCAAAATAACCAAGTCCAATACTAAGCAATTGAGCACCGGTTTGTATTGCGCTGACGGTATCAGGTCCTATCAGCGGCGCAAGTTGATTCCCTATAAAAGGAACAGCAACTAAACTAATCATGCTGCCAAGGAAGAAACGGATTTTTGCCTCCTTTAACACCTTATAAAAATCTCCGGAACATTGTTGCCAGCTTTCCATGAACTGATTTTCATAATGCCTTATTAACTCTGGGCTATCAGCATTGTATATGTTGGTTTCTAACTCTCTTATTTTCTCTCTAAACGCACTTAACTCATCTTTTCTTCTTGCTTTAAAATCAAGAATATCCTCATAACCTACATCCATAGCCGGCTGCGGCAAACATTTTTCAATATTGATTTTACAACACTGTGTTTGCGGACGATTGTAAGCGCTGTTATAGATTTCCCTACAGTGTGTAACTGTATTGGTTCCTAATACAATGTCTTTGTCTGAGCATTTTATCGAATACTCAGCAAGCGTCCTCATATATATTTGCGCTATTCTACTGTCTATCTCCATCCAACCGCCAGCATTATAGTCATTAATGTATCTTTTTTCTTTGAAAAGCGACAGTAAATCTGGCGGTAATTTCCCATAATGGATCAATTCATGTAATGCAGGTGCATATATTTTATTCTTGTGAATTCTTACTCGTCCCTTTCCGCAAGAATTCTTTGTATTCGAATGTTCATATGCAGTTATTCTCTTTACAATTGATTTGCAAAAATCGTCCGCAAATGGTGAGAAAAATAGATTTTGAGGATAAACCGCACTATAAACTCCTAGACTCTCTAAGTATAGCAATTCAGGAGAAAGGTCTTCATAGTTTTCGTAGGGAACGATTGACGATACTTCATCCCAATACAAAATTGCATTTCTTAACCACGCACCATCCTGAATATTGATTTTGGTGTAAATGCTAATATCTACTTGAGCCACTTTTCCGGAAAATGACAGCGAATATTTGAGCCACCTTGCGTTATGCCCTACAATAGGATCAACGCTATTGTAGGAGGAAAAGAAAAGGTGGTAACTTCCGTGGATGTTTACA
>JAFTHT010000023.1 GCA_017457285.1 Oscillospiraceae bacterium
CCACGGTTCCCACGGAGCCCACCACGGTTCCCACGGAGCCCACCACGGTTCCCACGGAGCCCACCACGGTTCCCACGGAGCCCACCACGGTTCCCACGGAGCCCACCACGGTTCCCACAGAGCCCACCACGGTTCCCACGGAGCCTACCACGGTTCCCACGGAGCCTACCACAGTTCCTACGGAGCCCACCACAGTTCCTACGGAGCCCAGTACCGAGTCCACGACGGTGCCTGCGGATCCGACCACCGTGCCGACTACCGCACCCTCTACGGAGGATACGGAGCCTGTTCCGCCTACGGAAGATGCCGGAGCCGGTGTCCTGTCGTTCTTTATGCTGATGACAGTGCTGTCCCTGGGCATTCTGGTGTTTCGGAAAAAGGAAATGAATTAACCTGAAAAGACGCGCCTCAGGCGCGTCTTTTTTGCGTTGTTGACTTTGCTTAAAAAATAGCATATAATATACTGGAAATATTATGGATTACGATGGTAGGGTTATACTATGGCAACAAAAAAGCAAGAACAATACGGCAATTCCAGTATCTCTATGCTCAAGGGCGAGGAGCGGGTGCGGAAGCGCCCTGCGGTCATTTTCGGCTCCGACGACTTGGAGGGCTGCAAGCACGCGGTCTTTGAAATTCTCTCCAACGCCATCGACGAAGCCCGGGAGGGCCATGGCGATACCATCATCGTCACTCGCTACGAAGACCTCAGCGTGGAAGTGGAGGACTTCGGCCGGGGCTGCCCGGTGGACTACAACGAAAAAGAAAAGCGCTACAACTGGGAGCTGGTTTTCTGCGAAATGTACGCCGGCGGCAAGTACGGCGAAAACGGCGAAAACTACGAATATTCCCTGGGCCTCAACGGCCTTGGCTCCTGCGCCACCCAGTATGCTTCTGAGTTTTTCGATGCAACCATCCGTCGGGATGGATTCCGCTATGACCTGCACTTCGAAAAGGGCCGCAACAAGGGTGGCCTGAAAAAGGAACCCGCCGACCGCAAAAAAACCGGCTCCGTATTCCATTGGCGGCCGGATAAGCAGGTGTTCACCGATATCAATATCCCGGTGGATTATTATCGGGATGTGCTACGGCGGCAGGCGGTGGTGAACAAGGGCATCACCTTCAAATTCCGCAATCAGGTGGGCAAAAAATTCGAGGAAGAGGAATTTTGCTACGAAAACGGCATCAAGCAGTATATCGAAGAAAGGGTGGGGGATGATGCCTTTACCATGCCGGTGTTCTGGGAAACGGAGCGCCGGGGCCGGGATGCGGAGAACCGCCCGGAAATGAAGCTGAAAATCACCGCCTCCTTCTGCTTTTCCAAAAAGGTCAGCCATGTGGAATACTACCACAATTCCTCCTGGCTGGAGTACGGCGGCAGCCCCGACCGGGCTGTGCGGCTGGGCTTTACCGCCGCTTTCGACAAATATCTGAAGGATTCCAACAAATACACCAAGAGTGAAAGTAAAATCATCTACCAGGACATTCAGGACAGCCTGGTGCTGGTGACCAACTGCTTTTCCACCATTGGTTGCTTCGAAAACCAGACCAAAAAATCCGTCAACTCCAAGTTCACCCAGGAGGCCATGACCGCTTTCTTCAAAGAGCAATTGCAGGTCTGGTTCATCGAGAACAAGCAGGAGGCCGACCGGGCGGCGGACCAGATTCTGCTGAACAAACGGGCCCGGGAATCCGCCGAAAAGACCAAGGCCAATGTCAAGAAAAAGCTGTCGGGCTCCATCGATATCGCCAACCGGGTCCAGAAATTTGTGGACTGCCGCAGCCGGGATACCAACGTCCGGGAGCTGTATATCGTGGAGGGCGACTCCGCATTGGGCTCCGTCAAGCTCAGCCGTGACGCGGAGTTTCAGGGCATCATGCCCGTCCGGGGCAAAATCCTCAACTGCCTGAAAGCGGACTACACCAAAATTTTCGCCAGCCCCATCATCACCGACCTGATGAAGGTCCTGGGCTGCGGCGTGGAGGTCCAGGGCAAGAAAGCCAAGGAGTTGTCCAGCTTCGATATCGACAATCTGCGCTGGAACAAGGTGGTCATCTGTACCGATGCCGACTACGACGGCTTCCAGATTCGCACCCTGATTCTGACCATGATTTACCGCCTCTGCCCGACCCTAATCCGGGATGGCTATGTGTATATTGCGGAATCGCCGCTTTTTGAAATCACCTGCAAAGAAAAGAGCGGCGAAAAAACCTGGTTTGCCTACAATGAACCGGAAAAAATGAAGATTTTGAAGGATTTAGAGGGCAAAAAGCTGAAAATCCAGCGCTCCAAGGGACTTGGCGAAAACGACCCGGAGATGATGTGGATGACCACCATGAACCCGGAGACCCGCCGCCTGATTAAGGTCATGCCCGAGGATGCCGAGCGCACCGCCCATTACTTCGATGTCCTCCTGGGCGACGCCCTCCAGGAACGGAAAAACTTCATCGCCGAAAACGGCGCGAAATATTTAGAGTTAGCAGATATCTCCTGATGATATGTCATTGCGAGCCAGTGCGCACACAGCTTCGCGTCAAGAGCCGCCTACGGCGGTTGCGCTACGCGTAGTCTGCGGACTTATGGCGTGGCAATCCCCTCCATTGTTTAGAGCGTGTCTATAACCTATGGAGATTGCCACGTCGCTTCGCTCCTCGCAATGACAGGAAAATGCTGAAAAGGAGCCACTATGGCACGAAAGAAACAGGAACCTGAAAAGAAGAAAAAAATCAATACCGATGGCATTATGGGCCTGGTAGGCTCCACCACGGAGCAGCCCATCTCCGAGACCCTGGAATTTAACTATATGCCCTATGCCATGTCCGTCATCGTCTCCCGGGCCATCCCGGAAATTGACGGCTTCAAGCCCTCCCACCGAAAGCTCCTGTACACCATGTACAAAATGGGCCTGCTCACCGGCGGTCGGCAGAAATCCGCCAACATCGTGGGCCAGACCATGAAGCTGAACCCCCACGGCGATGCGGCGATTTACGAAACCATGGTCCGCCTTGCCAAGGGCAACGAGACGCTGCTGCATCCCTTTGTGGACTCCAAGGGCAACTTCGGTAAGGTCTACTCCCGGGATATGGCCTACGCCGCCGCCCGGTATACTGAGGCCAAGCTGGATGCCTTCAGCGCCGAGCTGTTCCGGGATATCGACTCCGATACGGTGGATATGGTGGATAACTACGATGCCACTATGAAGGAGCCCAGCCTGCTGCCCACCACCTTCCCCAATGTGCTGGTGACAGCCAACCAGGGCATCGCCGTTGGTATGGCCTCCAATATCTGCTCCTTCAATCTGAAGGAGGTCTGCGATACCGCCATTGCCCTGATGAAAAATCCCGACCACGACATTCTGGAGACCCTGCCGGGCCCGGATTTTTCCACCGGCGCGGAGCTTCTCTTTGACGAAGCCACCACCCGGGAGATTTACTCCACCGGTCGGGGCAGCTTCAAGCTCCGGGCCAAGTGGCGCTATGTGAAGGACGGCAACCGCATCGAAATCTACGAGATTCCCTATTCCACCGCCACGGAAGTCATCATGGATAAGGTGGCGGAGCTAATCAAGGCCGGAAAGATTCGGGAAATCGCCGATATGCGTGACGAAACCGACCTGGGCGGCCTGAAGCTGACCATCGACCTGAAACGGGGCGCAGAGCCGGAAAAGCTGATGCAGAAGCTCTTCCGCCTGACCCCTCTGCAGGACAGCTTCCCCTGCAACTTCAACATCCTGATCGCCGGTATGCCGCGGGTCATGGGCGTTGGGGAAATTCTGGAGGAGTGGACCGTCTGGCGCACCGACTGCATCAAGCGGCGGCTGTTCTTCCAAATCAGCAAGAAAGAAGAGCGGCTCCACCTGCTCAAGGGCCTGGAGCGGATCCTGCTGGATATCGACAAGGCCATCCGCATCATCCGGGAGACGGAGCTGGAAAGCGAGGTCATCCCCAACCTGATGATTGGCTTCGGCATTGACGAAATCCAGGCCAATTACGTTGCGGAAATCAAGCTGCGCAACATCAACAAGGAATACATCCTCAAGCAGACCAAGGCCATCGACGAGCTGGAAAAAGAGATTGCTGAAATGCGGGCCATCCTGGGCTCCGCCAGGAAGCTGCAGAATCTCATTATCAAGGAGCTGCAACAGGTTTCCGACAAATACGGCAAGCCCCGGAAAACCGAAATTGTATATGAAATTACGCAAATCGAACCGGAGGAAGAGGAGGAGCCCATCCCGGACTATCCCGTGACCCTGTTCGTTTCCAAAGAGGGCTACCTGAAGAAAATCACCGCCCAATCCCTGCGGATGTCCGGCGAGCAGAAATTCAAGGAGGGCGACAGCCTGGACTTCTCCAAAGAAACCACCAACCGGGCGGAGCTTCTGGTGTTCACCGACAAATTCCAGTGCTACAAATCCCGGCTTTCCGACTTCGACGACGGCAAGGCCTCCCAGCTGGGCGATTACCTGCCCCAGAAGCTGGGCTTCGATGCGGATGAAAAGGTGGCCCAGGTGGTGCTGCCCGGGGATTACAAGGGCTTCGTCCTGTTCTTCTTTGAAAACGGTAAGGCCGCCAAGGTGCCCCTTTCCGCTTATGAAACCAAAACCAACCGCCGGAAGCTCACCGGCGCCTACTCCGACAAGAGCCCCATCAAGGCCATCTGTGCCTTTGAGGCGGATTTGCAGCTGGCGGTTTACGCCACCGACGGCCGCTGCCTGATTTTCTCCACCGCCCAGCTGCTGCCTAAGACCACCCGCAATACCCAGGGCGTCAGCGTCCTCTCCCTGAAGAAAAAGGCAGTGCTGAGCCATGTGGCTGAGATGGAATCCAGCGGCATCACCAACCAGAGCCGCTACCGCACCAAAACCATTCCCGCTGCCGGCGCCCTCCTGAAACCCGAGGACAGCCCGGATAAGCAGATTGCTTTTGAGGTATAATGTCCCTGGCGGTACACTCAAAAAACGCGTTCCGTAGGGGAGGGGCTTGCCTCTCCTCTACAGTAGGATTTTTTCGGAATTTTGCCTTGAAACGGAGGAATCCCGGTGAAAAATGTCATGCAAAAGGGCGGCTGGATCATCAGCACGTTGCTGGGGGCCGCGATTTTTGCCCTTGGTTTTGACCTGTTTCTGATTCCCAATGAGATGAATACCGGCGGTGTGTCCGGTCTTTCCATGGTCATCCGGCAGCTGCTGGGCTTCGGCTCCGTGGGTGCTATCCAAATTGCCATCAATGTGCCTCTGTTCATCATCGGCGGCATCAAAATTGGCGGGAAATTTTTCTGGGGTTCCCTGCTGGGCATGGCAAGCAGCTCGGTGTTTATCGATGGATTCTCTGCCATTCCGGCGCCTCAGACAGAGCCGCTGCTGGGGGCACTGTATGGCGCGGTGCTCTGCGGTATCGGCATCGGCATGGTCTTTGCCAGCGGCACTTCCACCGGTGGCTCCGATATTCTGGTGCGGCTGCTGAAGCTGCGCTATCGCAATGTGCCTGTGGGGCAAATCTGCCTGTGTATCGATTTGGTTGTGGCTGTGTTGACGGGCCTGGTGTTCCGGGATGTAACCAAGACCCTCTACACCGGCATTACCGTTTTTATCACCTCCAAAGTTATGGACGCGGTGATCTATCGCTTCGACTACTCCAAGGTGGTGCTGATTATCACTTCCGAATACGTGCAGATCGCAAAGCAAGTGGGCGAGAAGCTCCGCCGGGGCACCACATTTCTCTACGGCCAGGGCGCTTATTCCGGCAAAGAGACAAAGGTGGTCCTCACCGCCGTCAAGCGGCAGCAGCTGGCGGAGCTGAAGGAGCTGGTCACCGCCATCGACCCCAACGCATTCATCATTGTCCAGGAAGCCCACCAGGTTCTGGGCGACGGCTTTGCGCGGTATTCCAAAGATTCTCTCTAAAAAAAGAAAATTAGGGCTTGACATTTGCGGGAAATGTGTTATAATCAGTTTCGTTCCGCGGGTGTAGCTCATCCGGTAGAGCGCCACCTTGCCAAGGTGGAGGTAGCGAGTTCGAGCCTCGTCACCCGCTCCATAAATCGACAAATCTCGAAAGAGGTTTGTCGATTTTTTCTTTTGTCCAGAGATAAATCGACTTGAGTTTCGCAATTGACACGTTATCTCATATGGAACAATTTTTTTATTCATTGGGAAAAATAGGGAAGTGTACACCTAGCGCGGACAATTGTTCATAGTGCAAGAATTTTTAGCGGGAATCATGGTGTATTTTTTAACAAACTGCCGGATTGACAATCGCCGATTATGGTGTTAAATTAATCACAAATTGAATACGCGTTACACAAAGGCTGCGACGAAGAATGGACAAGGCGTTAGGCATTGCAGAGAACCGATGGTTGGTGCGAATCGGTATGCCGGATCTTGCTCCTCTGCCTTCCGAGCCGGAAGCCCCAAAGGTCTGCCACCCAGTAGGCGCTTCCCGTGTATGCTACGTTAGTGCATAGAGGTTGTTGGACCTCGAAACAAAAAGGCGTCGATGAAGACGGAATCCGCATACGAATTTTCAGAGAGTCGGGGATGGTGTGAGCCCGATAAGGAGTCGCGGAATTTCCCATCCCTTCTGAGCCGGAAGCCCCAAAGGTCAGTCACCCAGTAGGCGTTTCCCGTGTATGCTACGTTAGTGCATAGAAGTTGCTGGACTTCGAAGAGGTGGCGGATTTTCTATCCGCAATTTGAGTGGTACCGCGAGTGCTGATTTTGTATTGACACCCGTCTCAAAGCATAGGCTTTGAGGCGGGTTTTTTTATTTGGAAAGGCGGATTGCACAATGTTATCTCTAGACAAGGTATTTAACGCACAGACCGTGCTGAAAAACATCATCCGGGAGACCAATGTGGTCAGGGCCTACGGCATCGCCCCGGACTGCGAGCTGTACCTGAAGCCGGAAAATCTGCAGATTACCGGCTCCTTCAAGGTCAGAGGCTCCGCCTATAAGATCGCCATGCTGTCCGAAGAGGAAAAGGCCAGGGGCGTCATCGCCTGCTCCGCCGGAAACCATGCCCAGGGCGTGGCTCTGGCGGCCACGAAAAACGGCATCAAATCCCTGATCTGCCTGCCGGACACCGCCCCCATTTCCAAGGTGGAGGCCACCAAGGGCTACGGCGCGGAGGTCTGCCTGGTGGCTGGCTGCTACGACGATGCCTACCAAAAGGCCCTGGAGCTGAAGGAACAGAAAGGCTACACCTTCGTCCACCCCTTCGACGATGAGAATGTCATCGCCGGTCAGGGCACCATCGCCCTGGAGATTCTGAACGATCTGGACAATGTGGATGCCATCGTGGTGCCCATCGGCGGTGGCGGACTGATCTCCGGCATCGCCTACACCGTCAAGCAGATTCGCCCCTCGGTGAAGGTCTACGGCGTCCAGGCGGCGGGGGCACCCAGTATGTACAACTCCGTCAGCGACGGCCAGATCGAATGTCTGAACGCCGTTTCCACCATCGCCGACGGCATCGCCGTGAAGCAGCCCGGGGAAAACACCTTCGCCCTGGTCCGGGATTTCGTGGACGAGATCGCTCTGGTCAGCGACGATGAGGTGTCCTCCGCCATCCTGGCTCTGATCGAAAAGCAGAAAATGATTGCCGAGGGCGCCGGTGCCGTAGCGGTGGCGGCGGTAATGGCGGGAAAATTCGATCTGAAGGGCAAGCGGGTGGTGGCGGTGGTCTCCGGCGGCAACATCGATGTCACCAGCCTCTCCCGGGTCATCGACCGGGGCCTGCTGAATTCCGGCAGGTCTACCAGCCTGCTGATCGAGCTGATCGACAAGCCGGGCCAGCTGAAGGAGATCTCCCGCATCATCGCCGACTGCGGCGGCAACGTCACCGGGGTCCACTACGAAAAGGGCAACACTGAAAGCGTCAACGGCTGTTTCCTCCGGATTGAAATGGAAACCAGAGATTTCGACCATGTAAACCTGATCACCCAGTCCCTCCGGGCCGAGGGGTTCAAGTTGGTATAACAATTCCCGATGATTCCGTTAACCTGTAAATGATTGTTACCGCACCAAAATAAACGCATGTCATTGCGAGCCAGTGCGCACACAGCTTCGCGCTAAGAGCCGCCTGCGGCGGTTGCGCTACGTATCGTCTGCGGACTTATGGCGTGGCAATCTCCCGGATTTCCCGGGCACTTTGGTGGTTATTGCACATTGTGCGTAGCCGCAGGGGATTGCCACGTCGCTTCGCTCCTCGCAATGACAGCGAAATTTGAAGGAGCTAACCATAATGAATAAAATCCACACCGAAAATGCACCGGCGGCAATTGGGCCTTACTCCCAGGCGCTGGTGGTAGGCAATCTGATTTTCACCTCCGGCCAGATTCCCCTGAACCCCGCCACCGGGGTGCTGGAGGGCGACACCATCACCCAGCAGTCCCATCAGGTGTGCAAAAACCTCGCCGCTGTGCTGGAGGCCGCAGGGGGTTCCCTGAAAACCGCCATCAAAACCACCTGCTTTTTGCAAAATATGGAGGATTTCTCCCAATTTAACGAAGTTTACGCCCAATATTTCACCGAAAAGCCCGCCCGTTCCTGTGTGGCGGTGAAAGCCCTGCCCAAGGGGGCTCTGGTGGAAGTCGAAGTCATCGCCGAAAAGGAGCATACGCAATGATGGACGCAAGCAAATACCGGGGAGGGTACTTCCCGGTTGACAAGAAATACAACAAATGGGTGGAAAAGGACCACATCGAGGCCCCGCCGGTCTGGTGCAGCGTGGATATGCGGGACGGCAACCAAAGTCTGGTGATCCCCATGAGCCTGGAGGAAAAGCTGGAATACTACCAGGTGCTGCTGGACGTGGGCTTCAAGGAAATCGAGGTCGGCTTCCCCGCCGCCAGCGAGACGGAATACGAATTCCTCCGGACCCTGATCGACAACCACATGATCCCCGCCGATGTAACGGTGCAGGTGCTGACCCAATGCCGGGAGCATATCATCCGGAAAACCTTCGATGCCTGCAAGGGGGCGCCCAGCGCCATTATCCATTTTTACAATTCTGTTTCCGTAGCCCAGCGGGAGCAGGTGTTCAAAAAATCGAAAGAGGAAATCAAGCAGATCGCCGTGGACGGGGCCAGGCTGGTGAAAAAGCTGGCCGCCGAATACGAGGGCAATTTCCGCTTTGAATACTCCCCCGAATCCTTCACCGGCACCGAGCCGGACTACGCCCTGGAGGTCTGCAACGCGGTGCTGGATGTGCTGGAGCCCGGGCCGGACAACAATGTGATCATCAACCTGCCGGTGACCGTGGAGATGAGCCTGCCCCATGTCTACGCCTCCCAGGTGGAGTACATGAGCGAAAATCTGAAATACCGGGAGTATGTGACCCTGTCCCTGCACCCCCACAACGACCGGGGCACCGGCGTTGCGGACACGGAGCTGGCTCTGCTGGCCGGTGCCGACCGGGTGGAGGGCACCCTCTTCGGCAACGGCGAGCGCACCGGCAATGTGGACATCATCACCCTGGCCATGAATATGTACTCCCACGGGGTGGACCCGAAGCTGGATCTTTCCAATATGCCCCGTCTGGTGGAGGAATACGAAAAATGTACCCGGATGCACGTTTATGAACGGGCCCCCTACGCCGGCGCCCTGGTTTTCGCCGCCTTCTCCGGCTCCCATCAGGATGCCATCGCCAAGGGCATGAAGTACCGGGCGAAAAACAAGCTCCACCAGTGGAACGTGCCCTACATCCCCATCGACCCCAAGGACATCGGCCGCACCTACGACGCGGACGTGATCCGGGTCAACTCCCAGTCCGGCAAGGGCGGCATCGGCTACCTGCTGGAGCAGACCTACGGCTACAACCTGCCGGCGAAGATGCGGGAGCATTTCAGCTACCTGTGCAAGGACATCTCCGACCACGGCCACAAGGAGCTGAAAGCCGACGAGGTGCTGGAAATCTTTACGTCCCATTACCTGAACCTGCCCGGCCAGATCGATGTGACGGATTTCGAATTTATGCGGGAGGACGGGGTGATGAAGATCAACATCACCTTCCTGCGGGGCGGGGTGGAAACCGAAATAGAGGCCGAGGGCAACGGCTCCCTCAGCGCCATCAACACCGCCCTGAAAGCCTACACCGGGGAGGAATACACCCTGCAGGTCTTCTCCCAGCACTCCATGCAGGGCCAGGGCTCCCGGAGCGTCGCCGCCTCCTACATCGGTCTGGAGCGGCAGGACGGCACCATCTTCTGGGGCGCGGGCACCGATACCGACGTGATGAAAGCCAACACCAACGCGCTGCTCAGCGCATTCCACAATATGACCCAGGGAGGGAACTGATATGGGCATGACCATGACCCAAAAAATCCTCGCCGCCCATGCGGGGCTGGAAAAAGTCGAAGACGGACAGCTGATTCGCGCCAAGCTGGACATCGTCCTGGGCAACGACATCACCACCCCCGTTGCGGTGAATGAATTTAAGAAAGCGGGCTTCGACCGGGTATTCGACAAAGACAAGGTGGCCATCGTCCTGGACCACTTCGTGCCCAACAAGGATATCAAGGCGGCGGAGCAATCCAAGACCTGCCGGGAATTTGCCTGCGCCCACTGCGTCAGCCATTTTTACGACGTGGGCAAAATGGGCATCGAGCACGCCCTTCTGCCGGAGCAGGGGGTGGTCACCGCCGGTGACTGCATCATCGGTGCCGACAGTCACACCTGCACCTACGGTGCATTGGGAGCCTTCTCCACCGGTGTCGGTTCTACGGATATGGCGGCGGGCATGGCCACCGGCACAGCCTGGTTCAAGGTCCCCCCGGCCATCCGGTTTGACCTGACCGGCGAACTGCCCTCCAATTGCAGCGGCAAGGATGTGATCCTTACCATCATCGGCATGATCGGCGTGGACGGGGCCCTGTACAAGAGCATGGAATTCACCGGCGACGGCGCCCATGGCCTTTCCATGGACGACCGGCTGTGCATTTGCAACATGGCCATCGAAGCCGGTGCCAAAAACGGCATTTTCCCGGTGGACGATGTGACCATGGCCTACTTAAACGGCAGAAGCGAACGGCCCCCGGTGGTTTTTGAGGCCGATGCCGACGCGGAATACGAAAAGGTCATCGAAATCGACCTGAGTACCATCGTCCCCACCGTGGCCTGCCCCCATCTGCCGGAGAACACCCACCCCGCTTCAGCGCTGCACCATATCAAGGTGGACCAGGTGGTCATCGGCTCCTGCACCAACGGGCGGCTGGAGGATATGGAGGCAGCTTACAACATTCTGAAGGGCAACAAAATCGCCGACGGCATCCGCTGCATCATCATCCCCGGCACCATGCAGATTCTGAGAGAATGCGTGGAGCGGGGCTGGTACACCGCCTTCATCGATGCCGGCGCGGTGGTCTCCACCCCCACCTGCGGCCCCTGTTTGGGGGGCTACATGGGCATCCTGGCCGCCGGAGAGCGGTGCATCGCCACCACCAACCGCAATTTCGTAGGCCGCATGGGCCACGTGGACAGCGAAGTGTATCTGGCCTCTCCCCATACCGCGGCTGCCAGTGCCCTGACGGGCTACATTACAGAATACCAGGAGTAATCGCGATGAATACACAAGGTAAAGTTTTCAAATATCCCGACAACGTGGACACCGATGTCATCATCCCCGCCCGGTATCTCAACACCCCCGATGCCAGGGAATTGGCCCTGCACTGCATGGAGGACATTGACGCCGCATTTGTCAAACAGGTGCGGCCCGGGGATGTGATGGTGGCCGGATGGAATTTCGGCTGCGGTTCCTCCCGGGAGCACGCCCCGCTGGTCATCAAGACCTGCGGCACCGGCTGCGTCATCGCCAAGAGCTTCGCCAGAATTTTCTACCGCAATGCCATCAACATCGGCCTGCCCATCCTGGAATGCGAGGCGGCTGCCGAAGAAATCAGCCCAAACGACGAAGTCAAGGTGGACTTCGACACCGGCGTCATTACCAATCTCACCACCGGCAAAACCTACCAGGCCCAGCCCTTCCCGGCCTTTATCCAGAACATCATCCAAAGCGGCGGCCTGCTGGCTTCCCTGAAGTGATGCAATCCTTGTTTTGAAAGCAGGTGAACATGATGCACAAAAATATCGCGGTGATCCGGGGCGACGGCATCGGGCCGGAAATTGTGGAGCAGGCCCTGAATGTCCTGAACCGGGTGGCCGAATTGTACGGACATACATTTATATATACAGATGTGGATATGGGCGGCTGCGCCATCGACAAATGGGGCGACCCGCTGCCGGAAGCGCAGCTGCAAAAATGCCTGGCCTCCGACAGTGTTCTGCTGGGTGCCGTTGGTGGCCCGAAATGGAACGATGTCCCCGGTCATCTGCGCCCGGAGAAGGGCCTGCTGCGGCTCAGAGCTGGCATGGGGGTCTACTCCAACAACCGCCCCGCCAAAATCTGGCCCCAATTAGCTGACGCCTCCCCCCTGAAGCCGTCCATCGTGGCGGAGGACATCGACTTCATCATCGTCCGGGAGCTGATCGGCGGCATCTACTTCGGCGAACACAAAACCGAAAAGGGCACCGCCACCGATGTGCTGCAATACTCGGAAGCGGAAATTGAACGGATCGGCAGAATCGGCTTCGAAACCGCCCAAAAGCGGGGCAAAAAACTCTGTTCCGTGGAAAAAAGCAACGTTTTGGACTCCAGCCGTCTTTGGAAAAAGGTCATGCACCGGCTGGCGGAGGAATACCCGGATGTGACCCTTTCCGATATGCTGGTGGATAACTGCGCCATGCAGATCGTAAAAAATCCCGCCCAATTCGATGTGATCGTCACGGAGAATATGTTCGGCGACATCCTGTCCGACGAGGCCTCCATGATTACCGGCTCCATCGGCATGATCCCCTCCTCCAGCCTTGGAGCCACCGCCTGCGGCCTGTACGAGCCCATCCACGGCTCCGCCCCGGACATCGCCGGGAAGGACATGGCAAACCCCATCGGCACCATCCTCTCCGCCGCCATGATGCTGCGCTACAGCTTCGACATGGCCGCCGAGGCCGATGCCATCGAAAAAGCCGTTTCCGCCTATCTGGACGCAGGCTACCGCACCGCCGACATTGCCGGCAGCGGACAGACCCCGGTGGGCTGCCGGGCCTGCGGCCAGCTCATCGTGAATTACCTTACAAAGGAGTGAGGAAAATGCTTCTTTCCGGCGCAGATATTCTGGTGAAAACCCTGATCGAGCAGGGGGTTGACACCGTGTTCGGCTATCCCGGCGGCCAGATTCTGAACGTCTACGACAGCCTTTACACCCACCAAAACGAAATTAACCACATCCTCACCGCCCACGAGCAGGGAGCGGCCCACGCCGCCGACGGCTACGCCCGGACCACCGGCAAGGTGGGCGTGGTGATCTCCACCTCCGGCCCCGGCGCCACGAACCTGGTCACCGGCATCGCCACCGCCTACCTGGACTCCATCCCCATGGTGGCCATCTGCGGCAACGTGCCCACCACCCAGATCGGCACCGACAGCTTTCAGGAGCTGGACATCACCGGCGTGACCCTGCCTATCACCAAGCACAACTATTTCGTCGGCTCCGTTCACCGGCTGGCGGACACCATCCGGGAGGCCTTTGCCCTGGCCCAGTCCGGCAGACCCGGCCCGGTGCTGATCGATGTCCCCAAGGACGTGCAGATCGCAAAATGCGACTATACGCCCCAGCCTCCCGCCCGGAAGGAGCCGCCCCACGCCGCCAAGGACATCCGCATTGAAGAGGCGGCGGCCCGCATCAACAGCGCCCAGCGGCCCTACATCTATTTCGGCGGCGGTCTGATTACCGCCAACGCCCAGGCGGAAATGCTGGCCCTGGCCGAGAAAATCGATGCGCCCGTGGGCTGCTCCCTGATGGGCCTGTCCGGCATCCCCACCGACCATCCCCGATTCCTGGGGATGCAGGGTATGCACGGGCACTACGCCTCCTCCATGGCCATGCACAATGCGGACCTGATCCTTTCTCTGGGCGTCCGGTTCAACGACCGGGTCACCGGCAACCGGGCCAAATTCGCCACCGGCGCAAAAATCATCCACATCGATGTGGATGGCTCCGAGCTTTGCAAGACGGTCAGCGCCGCCTGCGGCCTCCGGGGTGACGTGAAGCTGACCCTGCAAAAGCTGCTGCCCCTGATTCAAGCGGGCAAAAAGCCCCGGTGGGCGGAAAAAGTCCAGGCCCTGCGGGAAGAAGAAGCCAATTATCTGGACAACCGGGAGGGCATGACCCCCCGCCGCGCCATCCTGACCCTGAACGCGCACCTGGGCGAAAACACCGCCGTGGCCACGGACGTAGGCCAGCACCAGATGTGGTCGGCGCAGAACCTGTTCTTCCATAGGCCCCGGCGGTTCGTCTCCAGCGGCGGCCTGGGCACCATGGGCTTCGGCCTGGGTGCCGCCATCGGCGCCGCCTTCGGCACGAAGGAGCGCAGCGTCCTGGTCACCGGCGACGGCAGCTTTGGAATGTGCTTAAACGAGCTGGCCACCGCCGTCAGCTACAAAGTGCCTGTGGTGATCCTGCTGCTGAACAACGGGGTGCTGGGCATGGTTCGCCAGTGGCAGACCCTGTTTTTCAACAAGCACTATTCCAACACCGTCCTCAACCGCCAGACGGATTTCCCCGCCCTGGCCCGGGCCTTCGGTGCCGACGGTGAAACCGTCACCACCCCGGAGGAACTGGACGCAGCCCTGGAAAAAGCCTTCCGGCAGGAGGGGCCCTACCTCATCGACTGCCGGATCGACAAGGACGAATTTGTCCTGCCCATGCTCCCCCCCGGCGGCAGCATGGACGATATCATTGTAGAATTGGAGGCACCCCAATGAACCGATATCATGTTGCGGTTCTGGTTCGCAATCAGTTTGGCGTGCTGAACCGGCTGACCAGTATGTTCCGCCGCCGCCAGTTCAACATCAGCGCCATGACCGCCAGCGAAACGGAATCCGGCCAATACGCCCGCATCACCTTCAGCTTCGACGGCGAAGAGGACGGCAAGCAGCAGCTCATCAACCAGCTCTACAAGCTGCCGGACGTCTGCTCCATCAAGGAGCTGACCGCGGAAAACTCCGTCAGCTGCGAGCTGATGATGATTAAAATGAAAAATGACCCCGCCGTCCGGGCGGATATCTACGCCGCGGCGGAGGCCTTCAAGGCTGAAACCATCGACTATTCCCGGGACTCCTTCGTGCTGCGGCTCTTCGGCAACAGCGCGAAAATGGACGATTTTGTAACCTTGATGCGGGATTATACCATCCTGGAAATCTGCCGCACCGGCACCGCGTCTTTGGAAAAAGGCAGCTCCACGCTGCGCCAAAATTTGAATTTGTGAAAGAGGTAATTGTTATGAACAGAATTTTTTATCAGCAGGATTGCGACCTGAATAAGCTCAACGGCAAGACCGTTGCCATCATCGGCTATGGCTCCCAGGGCCATGCCCACGCCCTGAACCTGAAGGAGAGCGGCGTCAACGTTGTGGTTGGCCTGTACAAGGGCTCCAAAAGCTGGGCCAAGGCCGAAAGCCAGGGCCTGACCGTCATGACCGCCGCCGAGGCCGTGAAGGCCGCCGACATCATTATGATTCTCATCAACGACGAGAAGCAGGCAGCCCTCTACAAAGAGAGTATCGAGCCCAACCTGACCGCCGGCAAGACCCTGGCCTTCGCCCACGGCTTCAACATCCACTATGGCTGCATCCAGCCCCCCAAGGATGTGAATGTCATCATGATCGCCCCCAAGGGCCCCGGCCATACGGTCCGCTCCGAATACCTGGCGGGCAAGGGCGTGCCCTGTCTGATCGCCGTGGAGCAGGACGCCACCGGGGATGCCTGGGATCTGGGTCTTGCCTACGCCCTGGGCATCGGCGGCGCCCGGGCCGGTGTGCTGGAGACCAACTTCCGCACCGAAACCGAGACGGATCTCTTTGGCGAGCAGGCAGTCCTCTGCGGCGGCGTCACCGCCCTGATGCAGGCGGGCTACGAAACCCTGGTGGAGGCCGGCTACGACCCCCGGAATGCCTACTTCGAGTGCATCCACGAAATGAAGCTGATCGTTGACCTGATCTACCAGTCCGGTTTTGCCGGAATGCGCTACTCCGTGTCCAACACCGCCGAGTACGGCGACTATGTCACCGGCCCCAAGATCATCACCGAAGAGACCAAGAATGCCATGAAGAAGGTCCTCTCCGACATTCAGGACGGCAGCTTCGCCCAGGAATTCCTGAAGGAAATGTCCGAAGGCGGCAACCGGTTCAGCGCGCTGCGGAAAGCCGCCGCCGAACATCCCGCCGAGCTGGTGGGTGCCGACGTGCGGAAGCTGTACAGCTGGAGCGACGAGGATAAGCTCATCAACAACTGATGGGAGGAAACATTATGGCGAAAGAAAATGTGGTGGATGGAGTGCAAAATGCGCCCCACCGCAGCTTGTTTCACGCATTGGGACTGACAGAAGAAGAGCAGCAAAGACCCCTCATCGGCATCGTCAGCTCCTATAACGAGATCGTCCCCGGCCACATGAACCTGGACAAAATCGTGGAGGCGGTAAAGCTGGGCGTTGCCATGGCTGGCGGCACCCCCATCGTGTTCCCCGCCATCGCCGTCTGCGACGGCATCGCCATGGGCCACACCGGCATGAAATATTCCCTGGTCACCCGGGACCTGATCGCCGACTCCACCGAGGCCATGGCTCTGGCCCACGGCTTCGACGGTCTGGTGATGGTGCCCAACTGCGACAAAAATGTGCCGGGCCTGCTGATGGCGGCGGCGAGGGTGAATGTGCCCACGGTCTTCGTCAGCGGCGGTCCCATGCTGGCAGGCCGGGTGGAGGGCCAAAAGACCAGCCTTTCCAGTATGTTCGAGGCGGTGGGCGCATACAACGCAGGCAAGCTCACCGACGAAAAGCTGAAAGAATACGAGTGCAAGACCTGCCCCACCTGCGGCTCCTGCTCCGGTATGTACACCGCCAACTCCATGAACTGCCTGACGGAAGCCCTGGGCATGGGCCTGCGGGGCAACGGCACCATCCCTGCCGTGTATTCGGCAAGAATCGAGCTTGCCAAGCGGGCCGGTATGGCGGTGATGGCCCTGCTGAAGCAAAATATCCGCCCCCGGGACATCATGACCGAGGCGGCCCTGATGAACGCCCTGACGGTGGACATGGCCTTGGGCTGCTCCACCAACTCCATGCTCCATCTGCCCGCCATCGCCCACGAATGCGGCGTGGAGCTGAATCTGGATATTGCCAACAAAATCAGCGCCAAAACCCCGAATCTGTGCCATCTGGCCCCTGCTGGCAGAACCTATATGGAGGATTTGGAAGAGGCCGGCGGCGTGTACGCCGTGATGAACGAGCTAAATCGGAAGGGCCTGCTGAACACCGACTGCATGACCGTCACCGGCAGGACTGTGGGTGAAAATATCGCAAACTGCCCCAACCTGAACCCCGAAATCATCCGCCCCATCGAAAATCCCTACAGCGAAACCGGCGGTATCGCAGTGCTGAAGGGCAATCTGGCCCCGGAGGGCAGTGTGGTCAAGCGCAGCGCGGTGCTGCCGGAAATGCTGGTCCACCAGGGCCCCGCCCGGGTCTTTGACTGCGAAGAGGATGCCCAGGCGGCCATCAACGCAGGAAAAATCCTGGCCGGAGATGTGGTGGTCATCCGCTACGAGGGCCCCAGAGGCGGCCCCGGTATGCGGGAAATGCTGAACCCCACCTCCGCCATCATGGGCATGGGCCTGGGCAGCAGCGTGGCCCTGATTACCGACGGCCGGTTCAGCGGTGCCACGAGAGGTGCCTGCATCGGCCACGTCACCCCCGAAGCCGCCTCCGGCGGTCCCATCGGCGTGGTGGAGGAGGGGGATCTGATCCGCATCGATATCCCCGGCAACACCATTGAATTGCTGGTGGAGGAAGGGGTTTTGGCGGAGCGGCTGAAGCATTTCGTCCCCAAAAAGAAGGAGCTGTCCGGCTACCTGAAACGCTACGCCGCCCAGGTTTCCGGCGGCGCCACAGGCGCGGTGCTAAACTGACGCAGGAAAGCTGAAAACAAAGAAATATGTATTTTGACGAAATAAAAGTCGGCATGACCGTGCAGACCGCACCGGCCATCATCGAAAAGGAAAAGATGATAGACTTCGCCCGGGTTTACGACAACGTTCCTCTGCATACGGACGAGGAATATGCCAGGTCCTCGCCCTTCGGCGCCTTGATTGCCCCCGGCGTGATGTCCTTTATGGCGGTGTGGGCCAAGTATCTGGAAGTGGATTTTTTCGGCCAGGAACTGCTTGCCGGAAAATCCACGAAAATCGAATGGCTCAAGCCGGTTTACGCCCAGGATATGCTGACCGGAAAGGCGACCATCACACGCACGGTCAAGCGCAGCGCCAAAAACGGCCTGGTGGAAATCACCATCGAAGTATCCAACCAAAAGGGCGACCTCGTTTTGACCAACATTACGGAAGCAATCGTGAAATGTAAGATTTGATCCCATTCGTTTTTGCTTTCCTATAAAAAATCGAGTGAACGCATGTCGTTCACTCGATTTTTTATTCATGTTTCGGCCTAATCCGGGATATATTCCGCGATATCCTCCTGGCGGCGGTCCGGGATGCCCTCCCCCACAGAGTAATCTTTCATAACAATGACATACGAATCTGATACGCGAATCAATCATTCACCGCTTTTTCTTCGGCGGTGCTTTTTTGGTGGGAGGCCGTTTGGGCATTGGCTTTTTCGGGGGCGGGGCGGTGGGCTTGCCCGGTCTGGGAGGGATGGCACGAATCAGGCATTTGGGGCCGGAGCCAATCAGGTCCTCCCGGTGGGCCTTGAGAAGGGCCTCCTTCACCAGGTAATAATTCTTGGGGTCCCGGTACTGGATCAGCGCCCGCTGCATGGCCTTTTCGTGGGCATCGGTGGGGACGTAGACCTTCTCCATGTTCCGGGGGTCCAGGCCGGTATAGTACATGACCGTGGACAGGGTAGAGGGGGTGGGGTAGAAATCCTGCACCTGCTCCGGGTTGTAGCCCATTTCCCGGATATATTCCGCCAGCTCGATGGCCTCCTTCAGCGTGGAGCCCGGGTGGCTGGACATCAGGTAGGGCACCAGATACTGGTTCATGCCGTACTGCTTGTTCAGGGCGAAATACTTGTCCACGAATTTGTTGTAGACCGCGTTCTTCGGCTTACCCATTTTAGCCAGCACCGCATCGGAAACGTGTTCCGGTGCCACTTTCAGCTGGCCGGAGATGTGAAACTGGACCAATTCTTTGAAAAATGTATCCTTCCGGTCTGCAAGCAGGTAGTCAAATCGAATACCGCTGCGGACAAAAACCTTCTTCACCCCGGGGATTTTCCGCAGCTTCCGCAGCAGCGACACATAGTCCGAATGGTCGGCGTTCATATTTTTACAGGGAGTGGGCCACAGGCATTGCCGCCCACCGCAGGCACCCTTCGAAAGCTGCTTTTCGCAGGCCGGGTGACGGAAATTGGCGGTGGGACCGCCCACATCGTGGATATAGCCCTTGAAATCCTTATCCTTCACCATCAGCTCCGCTTCGGCCAGGATGGATTCGTGGCTCCGGGTCTGGATGATGCGGCCCTGGTGGAAGGTCAGGGCGCAGAAGGAGCAGGCACCGAAGCAGCCCCGGTTGGATACCAGGCTGAATTTGACCTCTTCGATGGCAGGCACGCCTCCGGCCTTGGTGTAGCTGGGGTGCCAGGTTCGCATATAGGGCAGGGCGTAGACCGCATCCATTTCGGCGGTGGTCAGAGGCTTCTGAGGGGGATTTTGGACGACAAATTCCTTGCCGTAGGGCTCCGCCAGCCGTTTGGCAGTGAAGGGGTCGCAGTTGCCATACTGAATTTTGAAGGATTCGGCGTATTTTCGCTTGTTGGCCTTCAATTCGTCGTAAGGGGGCAACAGGATGGTGGGCAGGCTTTCGTCCAGAGCGGCGGTTTTGAACACCGTGCCGTCGATGTAGGTGATGTCCCGCACCTCCATGCCGCTGTTCAGGGCATCGGCAATCTCCACGATGCTCTTTTCGCCCATGCCGTACATCAGCAGATCGGCCTGGCTGTCCAGCAGAATGGAACGTTTTAGACTTTCAGACCAGTAATCGTAGTGGGCCAGCCGCCGCAGAGAGGCTTCGATGCCGCCGATGAGGATGGGCACATCCTTGTAGGTCTGGCGGATCAGGTTGCAGTAAACAATGGTCGCATAATCCGGCCGCTTGCCCATGACGCCGCCGGGGGTGAAGGCGTCGGTTTTCCGGCGTCGCTTGGATACGGCGTAGTGGTTCACCATGGAATCCATGTTGCCACCGGACACCAAAAAGCCCAGCCGGGGCCGGCCGTAGATATCGATGGACTTGGGATTTTTCCAGTCCGGCTGGGAAATGATGCCGACGCTGTACCCGTGGCTCTCCAAAACCCGGCTGATGATGGCGTGACCGAAGGAGGGGTGATCCACATAGGCATCGCCGATGACGTAAACGAAATCGCACTGGCTCCAGCCCCGGTCGATCATATCCTGTTTGCAAATAGGCAGAAAGCTCATACCGAACCTCCGAAGAAATTTTCTTCAGTATAACATTTTTCGATGAAAAAGGGAAGAGGTTGGGGCAAAAAGCCCTTGCAATTTTGCGGTATGACTGATATAATACCAAAGTTATGAATATTTGGAGGAGTACTCAAGTGGTCGAAGAGGCGTGACTCGAAATCTTCTTCGCCAAACGGAAGCCGAAACGCCGAAAACCCTTTAACCGTGCGGGTTTCGGGCATTCCATCGTTTCTAAAACACTATGAGTTCTAACGAGAATTCTAATACAACTGAATATTTGCGTTAATACTCCTTCGGGAGTTTAACATACACGGAGACGTATCGAAGTGGTCATAACGGGGCTGACTCGAAATCAGTTAGGGAGCAATCCCCCGCGAGTTCGAATCTCGCCGTCTCCGCCAACGGA
>JAFTHT010000024.1 GCA_017457285.1 Oscillospiraceae bacterium
CGGCATCAACAGCGACGGAACAAGCTACACCTATACCACCAATGATGTCTGTACATCCCGCTTCGGCTACAAGGGCAGAGATTGCAGAAAATGTACCGGATAAAAAATGGGTGCGCTGCAAACTACGTTGCAGCGCACCCCAGACTGTCGAAAATCGATGTCATTGCGAGGAGGCCGTAGGCCGACGTGGCACTCCGTTCTTAAAAAGATTCCGACATCAACGCGGGTCTGGGATAGCTCACCACTTGGAGAAAACGGATTCCCACGGTCGCTTCGCTCCCTCGGAATGACAGACTACTTTTTTGACACGCTGAGGTTTAGCAAAATCAAACGGGGCGGGCGCTTTCTTTCCATTGAATCTGGGCGGGAATCACCTCGTGGATGGGGTCCAGGTCGGTGTCGAAGCTTTGACGCAGCAGTTCGATGCTCCGCTGGGCCAGGGTCTCGATATCCTGGCTGACAGTGGCCAGACGGGGTACAATAAATTCGCCGATGGGCAGACCATCGAAGCCCACCACGGATACATCCTCCGGCACCCGCAGACCGCTGTCCGTCAAGGCCCGGATGGCACCCATGGCCATCACGTCCGCCATACAGAAAATGGCGGTGTAATTTAGTCCACGGCTGAAAAGCAGCTGGGCCGCCCGGTAGCCCCCAAGGTAGGAGAATCGGGTGCTGGCATAGTCCAGCTCGGGATTGAAGGGGATGTCGTGGGCCCGAAAGGCTGCCTGACAGCCCTCGAACCGCCGCTGGGCGGTATCGGACCGCTCCCGGTGGCCGCCGATGATGCCAATGCGCCGGTGCCCCAGTTGAATCAGATGCTCGATGGTGTCCTTCACCGCCAAATCCTCGTTGCAGCAGACGCTGGAGAGGTTGCGGAAGGGCAGCTCCGACCCATCCGACGTAACCAGCACGCAGGGTACGTCAATCCGGTCGAAATCCGCCAGAAAATTGCTTTTGTTGCCCCCCAAAAACAGCAGACCCAGGGGCTTTTTCTCCCGGCAAAGCTGCAGGGCCCGGAGGACCTCGTTGTTATCCTCGTCCATGTAGTCCACCACCAGGTGGAAGGGGGACCCGGCCACCCGACGCTGGATGGCCTCCACCAGGCTGCCGAAAAGCTGGTTGGAGGAGCCCTTGACCAGCACCAGGATATTCTGGGACCGCTGCTGCTTGAGCTGCTGGGCGTTGGTATTGAGCTGGAAGCCGCAGGCCTCCGCCGCCTCCAGAATCACCTTGCGGGCCTTGTCGCTGACGTTGGGGTGATTGTTCAGCACACGGGAAATGGTGCCGACGGAATAGCCGGTCTGGACGGACAAATCCTTGATGGTCATCCCGGCCACCTCCTTTTTCTTTTATTATACTAGCAAAATCGGAAAATGCAATTCTTTTGCCAGATACTGGAATACTTTCCGCATTTTACACAATTATTCCCACCCCCAAAGGGGAGAAAAACCCGGCCCTTTTGGTGGTTTTATGATAAATGATTGTTATGATAGCACCCCATACGAAATACATTGCCACGAATCGATCATTCACCGAAACAAACCCAGGAACGAGAACAGCCGCCCTGTTGGGCGGCTGGTTTATGTTATTGGGAACCCTTGGACAGGGAGATGATGGCGTTTGCCAGCACCGGGATGGCCCGCATGGCTTCCTCGTGGGTGTTGCCGGCGGAGCCGATTTCGGCAATCATGGCGCCCATGGCCAAATCGTGGTTGAACCGGGAGCCCCGGAGGTTGATGGGCCGGGCCACGCCGGCGCAAATCCGTTCCATCTGGACCATGATTTTCTCAGCGATGGACATATTGGTCTCCCAATTGGGGTGGTTCAGGCCCGTGGCGTTGGTGCCCACCACCAGCATCACCTGGGCGGACCGTTCCCCGTTCACCGTGGCGGAGGTGGCCCACTGGGTGCCGTCGGCGTACTCCGCCGCGTCCCGGTGCAGGTCCAGCACCATCTTGATGGAGGGGTACTGCCGCAGATATTCCTGGACCGCGGCCCGGGAATTGTCGTAGGAATCGTTGTAATCGGACAAATCGTGCATGGTCCGGTCGTGGATGACGCTGAGGCCCGCCTCGGTCAGCAGCCGGGCCAGCTCCTCGCCCAGGGAAATCATGTTGTAGCGCACGTCGTCGGTGCGGTATTCGCCGCCAAATTCCTCGTATTGGCGCTCTTCGGTCTGGGTGTAGGACTCGGTGCCGTGGGTATGGATGATCAGGATGGTGGGATTATCCCCGGTCAGGTCCCAGCTGAGCTTTTTCACCAGCAGCTTTTCCAAATCCGGATTCCGCTTGCAGCCGTAGGTGACGCGGACCAGTTGGGCATCCTCGGCGGTGAAGCCGGGTTTGTCAACAGGCAGCTGGACGGGGGCCGTGGTTTCCACGGAGGGCTCCGTGGGGGCGGAGGTTTCCGGCGGGTCAGTGGGTTCGCTGGGTTCACTGGGTTCACTGGGGTCGGTAGCCTCGGTAGAGGGCTCGGTGGGGGTCCCGGTGGGCTCGGTGATGGGGGATGCCACCCGGCCGGTTTCGGAACGAATCATGAATCCGGCCAGCTCCGGCCCGGAGAAAAGGGACCAGTTCCCAAGGAAAACGCAGCCAATCAGCCGCAGCAGAAAGGCGCAAGCCAACGCCATGACCCCAAAGCGCAGGGCCTGTTTATCTTTATCCATAGGTTTACTCCTGTTTTTTTGAGTGGTGAAGTCTGTCATTGCTTTGATGGCCGCCATTTGGGGCGATTTCTTAGCGTAACGCGGAGTTTTTGGAAAAATTCCGCTAAAAGCGCAGCGGATTCTTCTTCTTTTACCCCGGAAATCACCGCAGGGTGATGATTGAAATTCATGGCGAATAAATCGCAAACGGAGCCGCAGCAGCCGGCTTTGGCGTCCGATGCCCCGAAAACCACCCGGGGGATCCGGGCATTAACGATGGCCCCGGCGCACATGGGACAGGGCTCCAGGGTGACGTAGAGGGTGCAATCCCACAGCCGCCAGCCGCCCAAATTCCGGCAGGCGTCGGCGATGGCCTCGATCTCGGCGTGACCCAGGGCGGTCTTGGCGGTCTCCCGCCGGTTGCGGCCCCGGCCAACGATTTGATCTCCACGGACGATGACGCAGCCCACAGGGACTTCCCCCTCTGCCGCGGCCTCTCTGGCCAGGGCCAGGGCTTGCTCCATGAAGAACTCGTCCATCGCATTTCACCTCATTATATATGATACTATTCTAAAGCTGATTTGTCAAGATGGCGCTGAGCAATACGGCCAGCTCCTGGCGGGAGAAGGGGTCCCCCCGGCGGTGGAGCCGCTGTTCGGCCTCGTCCAGCCGACGTTCAAGAATTCGAACGATACTTTGCTCCTCAGTGGGGCCGGGGCAGCCGGTGAGCAGGTAATCGGTGGAAACCCCCAGCACTGCCGCCAGGCTCACCAAAATCTGAGCCGCCGGCTCCCGGCGATCCTGCTCATACATCCCGACAGCGCTGGGGCTGACCCCTAACCGCCGGGCCAGCTCTGCCTGACTGTAACCAAGCTCCCGCCGCAAAGCCGCGATTCGGGCTCCAAGCATATCCATCACCTCATCATGGTTTGGGGAAAACTAGGATGCACCCCTTGCCCCCCCTCATTTATGAGGGGGGGTGCCCCGAAGGGGCGGGGGGAGTATACAATTCACGATATTTCGAACTCCCCCCGACCTTCGCTTCGCTCGGCCACCCCCCTCATAAATGAGGGGGGCAAGGGGTGCTTCCTATGCGGAACAATCATTGAAATTTCCACCGGAATCATAGCACAAACTTTTGAAAAAATACGGTGAAATTCGCCTGTTACACAGTTCGATGGACTCCACACTTTTCGTGTAGTAGGATAAAAGCAAAAAATCCCCGGATAGGCCGCTAATCTACCGAGGAGGGAATTATCATGATAATTGAGAAAGAAATGTACACAGACCCCCAAGCCCAGACCCCCGCCGGCCTCTGCCCGGACTGCGGCGGCGAGGTGTACGACCCCAGTCGGGTGTGCATCCGATGTCAGCGCAGGCCCTTCGCCCCTCTGGGCCAGCTGAGCCAGGGCTACCGGGCGGCGGCGGAGCCTCTCCGGGCCCGGCTCCGGGAGCTGCGGTATCTGCTGGCCCAGGCCCAGGACCCGGAGGAAATCTGGCACATCAAGCGCCGGATCGCGGAGCTGACGCCCCTGCTGACCCAGATGAACGAGCTGGCTGACCTGACGGAGCATTACTACGACAGGGGGTACTGGCGCAGTGAAAAATACACCCTATGAGGGCTACAAGGGCATCCGCCTGCCGAAGCAGGTGCAGCTTCAGCGGGTCCAGCGGGTGATCGAGGAGGAGCTGACGCCGCTGCAAAAGGAAACCCTGCTTGCCTACTACTTCCAGGAGCAGACCATCCCGGAAATCGCCGCAGACCGGGGGGTAAACAAAAGCACCGTCAGCCGGACGTTACGCCGGGCGGAGGAGAAATTGAGAAGGTATTTGCGGTATTGAAGGCACTACCCCTCGCCCCCCTCATTTATGAGGGGGGTGCCCCGAAGGGGCGGGGGGAGTCTGTGTCAAGTGAAGAATGAATAGGTATCCCCTACGAAAGATTTTTTCTTGCGGTATACTCCCCCCGACCTTCGCTGCGCTCGGACACCCCCCTTGTAAACGAGGGGGGCAAGGGGTGCGCGTAAATCATCACTACCGCCAAAGCAGCAAAAAACGACCGGCATTTGTGTGCCGGTCGGATTTTTTTAGAAGAAGTAGCCCCCGTTCAGCAGACGGGTCAGGGCGGTGTTGCATTCCTCGTCGGTGAAGAGGGCGGTGAAGCGCTTGTCCACCACCAGGGCCTCCAGGCTCAGCTCCAGGTGGTGCTTGTCCGCCAGGATGCCGAAGCCGTCACTTTCCCGATGGCCGGAGAGCCACCGTTTTGCGGTTTTCATCGCCTCTTCCGGGGCCACAGGCCGCATCCGAACGCCGATTCGTTCGGCCTTCTCCCGATTGGCCAGCCATGCGGCAATAAATTTTTGTTCCATGGAAGCACCTCTAAAAAATGCTGTCATTGCGAGGGCGAAGCCCGTGGCAATCCGTTTTTCTAAATTAGCGTGTCATTGCGAGGCCGGAGGCTGTGGCAATCTCCTGCTGTTATACGAAAAGGTGTCGGCTATATAGCTGCGGAGCAACCCTCGGGAGATTGCCACGTCGCTGCGCTCCTCGCAATGACATTCTATATTATAATGTATCTCACTTCTCTAAAATCACCGGGCCGTTGTTGGCGGCCAGGACGTTTTGGATATGGGCGGCGGCTTCGGCGGGGGTGACGGTGATCTGCTCGCCGGTGCGCATATTTTTCACGGAGCATTTGCCCGCGGCAATTTCATCCTCGCCCAGCAGCACCGCGAAGGGAACGCCCAGCTTGTCGGCGTAGGCCATTTTCTGCTTGAATTTCTTCTGCTCGCCGTAGAGCATCACCCGCAGACCGGCGCAGCGCAGGCTCTCCGCCAGGGCGATGGCGGGGCCGGGCTCGCCGCCCATGGGCAGCACCAGGGCATCGGCAGGGGCGGTGGGCAGGGCGTCGTTCAGGAGCTTCTGCTCGTCCAGCACGTAGAACAGCCGGGTCAGGCCGATGGAAATGCCCACGCCGGGGAGCTTCCGCTCGGTGTAGTAGCCCGCCAGGTCATCGTAGCGGCCGCCGGAGCAGACGGAGCCGATCTCCGGATGGTCCAGCAGCGTGGTTTCGTAAACGGTGCCGGTGTAGTAGTCCAGACCCCGGGCGATGGTCAGGTCCACGGCGAAATTGGCCTCCGGCACGCCGAAAGCCGCCAGATTCAGGGCAACAGCCTTCAATTCAGACAGACCCAGATCAAACATTTCGTTCCGGCCGGCATAGCCCTCCAGGGCCGCCAGCACCTGGGCGTTGGTGCCCCGGATGGCGATGAATTTCAGAATCTCATCGGCCTGGTCGCCGGTGAGACCGCAGTCCTCCATCAGGATGACGCGGACCTTTTCGGCGCCGATTTTATCCAGCTTGTCCACGGTCCGCATGATGTCGCCGGACTTTTCGCTGAGGCCGTTCATGGCGTAGAAGCCGTTGAGGATTTTCCGGTTATTCACCCGAATCTGGAACTTTTTCAGGCCAAAACCGGTGAAAACCTTGTAAATAATGGCGGGAATCTCCGCTTCGTTGAGAATATCCAGCTTGCCGTCGCCGATGATGTCGATGTCGGCCTGGTAAAATTCCCGGAACCGGCCCCGCTGGGCCCGCTCGCCGCGATAGACCTTGCTGATCTGGAACCGGCGGAAGGGGAAGGCCAGCTCATTGGCGTGGAGGGCCACATATTTGGCCAGGGGCACCGTCAGATCGAACCGGAGGGCCAGATCGCTGTCGCCCTTCTGGAAGCGGTAGATCTGCTTTTCGGTCTCGCCGCCGCCCTTGGCAAGCAATATCTGGGCATCCTCGATGATGGGGGTATCCAGGGGGGCGAAGCCGTAGGAGGCGTAGGTCTTGCGGAGGATTTCCGCCATGCGTTCAAACTGGATCTGCTTGCCGGGCAGCAGCTCCATAAAGCCGGACAGGGTCCGGGGGCGAATGATTTCCATTTTGATGTAATCCTTTCAAAAAGATATGAGATACGAGATATGAGATACGAGATATAGCCAAAATATCTCGTATCTCGTATCTCATATCTCGTAACTTAGTATTTGGGTTTGCTGTGCAGCATTTCTCTCCAGTCCAGGTCGCCCCGCTGGAGGCCCATGATGAGCATTTCGGCGGATGCCAGGTTGGTGGCGATGGGCACATTGTGCTTATCGCAGTGGCGGATGGTCTCGACCATCTGGCTGTCGTCGTAGTTGTCGGTGGTGTTGGGGTCGGTGAACAGCAGCACCAGGTCGATTTCGTTGTATGCGATCCGGGCGTTGATCTGCTGGTGGCCGCCCTGCTTATGGGAAAGGAGCAATGTAATGGGCAGACCGGTATTGTCCGCAATGAGGCGGCCGGTGGTGGCGGTGGCGTAGAGGTCGTGCTTGATAAGGACGCTCTTGTAGGCGGTGCAGAACTGTACCATCAGCTCTTTTTTCTTGTCGTGAGCCAGAAACGCGATGTTCATATCGACCACTCCTTTGGAGAATAAATACGAAGGTATTTCCTGTGGGGGATTACAGCTCAATCTTAACCGGCATACCCTGGATGCGCTTGGCGATGCGGCGGGCGGCTGCGGCGGCACCGCGGCGGGTATGCTCCAGCAGAGGCTTGCCGAAGGCGGCGGCCAGGGTCACATCCGGGTCCTCGGGGACGATGCCGATGAGGGGCAGGCCCGCTTCGTCCATCACATCGTCAATGGTCAAATCCATATGGGACACCAGCCGGGGGATGACCCGGTTGACGATCAGCCGGATATTGGTCTTGCCCATGAGCTCCAGCACCTGCCCGGCCCGACCGGCGTCCCGGACGGCCCCGGGGTCGGAATGGGTCACGAGCAAAATGCGGTCAGCCTTGGAGGCGGCCAGCCGGAAACCGGCGTCCACCCCGGCAGGGGCATCCAGAAAAACGTAATCAAACTCCCGCCGGGCGGAAAGGACCATTTCTCCGAAGGCATCGGCATCGATATCCTCGGCGCAGTGGTTCACCGGAGCGGTGAGGAAGTAGAGGCTGGGGTACAGGGGGTGGGGGTTCAGGGAACCCAGGCGGTAGCCCCCCTGACAGATATCCAGGAAGGACAGGCAGGATTCATCGGACAGGCCCAGAGGGATGTCCAGATTTCGCAACCCCACGTCACAATCCACGCACAGCACCCGGCAACCCTCCTGGGCCAGGGCGGTGGCGATGGCGGCGGTCATGGATGTTTTGCCCGTTCCGCCCTTGCCGGACAGAACCGCGATCACTTCTCCCATTTCAGCCGCCTCCGATGTTGATATCGCAACCATTATACAGGAATTATTCACAAAAAGCAAGGGGATATTCACAAAAATTGAAGGTATTTTCATCAGTTTTGACAAAATGAAAGCCCTTCCCCCTGAGGGGAAGGGCAGGATGATGATAAGGGGTAAAATGATTGTTTGGCGCCCAAGGCTTCCCCCCCAGGGGGAAGCCTTATGGCACCCCTTCGGGGCGCTCGGTGGCCGAAGGCCACCGCAATTTAATTACACCGTTACAGCGGATCGTATTTAGGCGGATTTTGGGCTTCGGAATCGAAGAGCTGGGGCATATTTTCCTTCAGCCAGGCCATGGTGTTGGTGCAGCGTTCGGTGACGTTCAGGTAGGCGGATTTGCCCCATTCTCTGCTGATGTTGATGTTGATATCGCTGTTGTAGCCTTCAAATTCCGAAGCCAGGCCCAGTTCCAGGTCCGCCCGGATGGCCTCCAGCAGGCCCTGGCAATCGTCGGTCACATCCCAGCAGTCGTACAGGTCGCAGACCTCCACATACCAGATATCCTTCAGATATTCATCCCATTTTTCGTATCCCAGCACGAATTCCGGGGCGCCGTAGAACTTTTCCAGCCGTTTTCCGGCATCGCTGGAGGCCCGGTAGTAGTACCGCCGCTCCACTTCCCTGCCGTCTTTGAGCTGGTAGGTCAGGTGGACGGCACCCAGGTCGCCGTTGAACAGCTCGATGATATTCTGACTGCCGGTCTCGCCGGTTTCGATGAGCAGACCGTGGATCTCCACCAGCTCCCGGATCCGCTCAGAATCGGTCAGGGTCATGGCGTTGACATAGCCGTAGAGTTCCTCGTTCTCGGGGCTGTACTCGTAGTCCTCGGACAGGACGATGGCCTCCACCTGGTCTGCCTCGGGGGTCCAGCGGGTCAGGCCCATGGGGTCCACGGCCGTCACCACCAGGGTCAGGGCCAGGGAGCCTACGATGGCGCCGCAGAGGATCAGGCTCTTCTTGTCGAAAACCTTCACCGTCCGCCGCAGGAGCATCTGGCTGGCGTAGCAGCCCACCGCCAGGCCCACGATCATGTAAACGATGCTGTCCTGGAACAGGCCGCCCAGGATTTGGAACAGGGCACCCATGGTCAGGGTGAAAATCAGGGTGAAGAAGGGAATCAGCCGCCGGAAGGCCAGGAAATCACCGGCGCATTCCAGCTTCCGCTTCCGGTACAGCACCAGCCCCTGGCCCAGCATGACGATGCTCAGCCCCCCCAGAATGGCGATGTACCACCAGTCGCCGCCCAGGCCGTCGAACTCATAGTGGAAAGTATAGTTGTAGCCGAAATTGGATTCCAACGTGGTCTCCACCTCCCGGAATTTCACCAGGGAAGCGGTGTTGCCGGTGAGCAGCACCGTGGGGCAGAACCAGTCAAAGACGGTGGAGCGGATGTGCAGCCCCGGCAGCAGGGGGGCGTAGTACATGGTGATGAACCAGTAAACGATCTGGGAGAAGAAATTGATAATGGCGTACACCGCCATGGCGGCGAATTTGCTGCCGCAGAGCATGATGCACAGCACCGCCAGGGCGAAGTAGAACAGGTATTGCGCCGTCATGCCCAGCAGCCACAGGGCGGAAATGTACCAGAGCTTGCCCATGAAGGGGGCGGTGACGGCGGCGGCCAGCAGATTGGGCACCAGGGAGAACAGGAAGCCCGACAGCAGATGGGTGCCGAACCAGGTCTCCCGCCGCAGGGGCAGGGCGTGGAGGGCGTTGCACAGCCGTTGGTTGAACAGGTCGCCGAAGAGGCTGATGGCGCAGATGAAGCCGTAGGCCAGATTCAGGATGCTCATGCCGCCGATGGCGTTGCCCACGGTATAGGCCAGCGCGCCCTCGGTGAACAGCTCCGAGGAGATGCTGCCGAAGCAGCTCATGGCCTGGATCACCAGATAAACGATCCAAATGGGGCAGAAACGGATGATATTTTTCTTAAAAACCGTGGAATTAAAGAACGATATTCTTGACTTCATAGTTCACACCTCCCAGTTCGTAGATAAAGATTTCCTCCAGGGAAAGGGGCAGAATGTCGAAATAGACGGGATTTGCGGCAGCCAGCCGGTCCTGCAGCGCCTCAGCGGTGCCCCGGACCACCAGGGTTTGGAGCCGGCCGGTGCTGGACTGGTGGAGCACCTCCAGGTCCTCGGGGATGGGGCCCACCATCTGGATTTTGTGGGTCAGGCCCTGCATATCGGCAAGGCTGCGCTCCAGAAGCATCTGGCCCCGGTCCATGATGCCCACGTGGTCGCAGATATCCTCCAGCTCCCGCAGGTTGTGGGAGGAGATCAGCACGGTGGTCTGCCGCTGGGCCACGTCGGCCAGGATCAGGTTCCAGACCTGGCGGCGCATCACCGGGTCCAGGCCGTCCACGGGCTCGTCGAGGATCAGCACATCGGGCCGGGTGCAAAGGGTCAGCTGGAAAGCGGCCTGCTTCTGCATACCCTTACTGAACCGGCGGATGGGGCTGGTCCGGGGCAGCTGGAACACCTCGTAGAGCCGCTGGAAGAGGTTGTCGTCGAAGCTGGGATAGACCCCCCGGTAGTAGCTGCGCATATCCTCCAGGGAGGCCGAGGGGAAGAAGAAAATTTCATCGGGGATGGAGCCGATGCGGCGTTTGGCGGCCACATTTTCGTAAATGGGCTGGCCCTCCATCAGCACATCGCCCTGATCCTGGCGGTAGATGCCGGTGAGGTGGCGGATGGCGGTGGATTTGCCCGCGCCGTTGGGGCCCACGAGACCGTAGATGGAGCCCTTGGGCACCTTCAGGGTCAGATCCTTCAGGGCGGCGAAGTCGCCGAAGGTTTTGGTGACGTTGATCATTTCAAGCATGGTCGTTCCCTCCTTGGGTGATGCGGCTGGCCAGCTCCTGGGCGGTGAAGCCCTGGGCCAGCAGCTTGGCGGTGATGGCATCGAATTCGGTCAGAAGTTGGTTGGCGACCCCCGGCGGGATGCAGACGAAGCTGCCCTTCCCCGGGACAGAGGCGATCCAGCCGCCGGTTTCCAGCTCCCGGTAGGCCCGCTGGATGGTGTTGGGATTGATGGTCAGCTGGGTGGCCAGTTCCCGGATGCTGGGCATCCGATCCCCTGGCAGCAGCAGGCCGGACAGGATCTGCTCCCGGAAGCCGTCCAGAATCTGGCTGTAGATCGGCCGGGCATCCCGGTAATCAAGCTGTATCATGTGGCACCTCCTGTTCTAACTGTACTAACTGTGTTAGTACAGTTAGTGTAGCATAGGAAGAAATATTTGTCAATGGGTAAAATGTAAAGAATTGATGAATGCAGGAACAAACAATATATCCCGAAGGGCGTGGATTGTCGATGAAGCGATAAATGATTGTTTACGATAGTACTTCTTGCCCCCCTCGTTTACGAGGGGGGTGCCCCGAAGGGGCGGGGGGAGTATACAATTCACAATATTTCGAACTCCCCCCGACCTTCGCTTCGCTCGGCCACCCCCCTCATAAATGAGGGGGGCAAGGGGTGCTTCCGAATGGATGGTCTAACAATGAAAAATTCCCCGCCGTGGGGGTTCCACGGCGGGGATGTGGGATTCAATTAGTACATTCCACCCTGGGCGGCGGCGGAAGAGACGGGCGCCGGTCTTTTCGTCCCCGTGGAGGGTGGCGATCAGCTCTTCCACCGCGGCGATGGCGTTGACCTGGGCGGTGCCGCCA